>JAKDIK010000438.1 GCA_030450535.1 Propionibacteriaceae bacterium | reverse complement strand
GGACCGATCGGGGCGGACGTCCCTGGCGATCACCCCGACCGTGATCCCCGGATCGGCACCTTCGCCGGCATCCCCTTCGACTGGCGCCCGCCCAGCGGCGACCGCATCAAACGCAACCTCTGGGATCCGAGCAGCGACCGGCTCTGGAACCCGCGCGCGTTCGGCGCCGGGTTGGATCTCAACTTCGGCGCGCTCGCCGTTCGTCTTGGCATCATCGAGCCCGACGCCGAGGACGATCCGTTCACCCAGACCCCGGACGCCGCCTTCGCCGCCGCGGCGGCCCTACCGATCGCCCTCGCCGGCGCCGTGGCCCTGCACTACTTCGCCCGCGGCAGCGCCCTGCCCGACCGACTCCCCGCCCACTGGAATCTCGTCGGCCGCGCCGACCGCTGGACGACCAAGGGCGCGGCCGCCAGCCAGGACGTCCTCGTCACGACCGCTGCGGCGGTGGTGTCCGCAGCGGCAGCCGGACGCCGGGGCTCGCGTCCCTCGCGCGCCGGCGTCCAGGCATTGGCGGCCGTGTTCGCCACCCTCGGCGCCGGGCTGACCGTGCTGCGGTCGGCCCCCGACCAGCCCCGGTGGTGGGCGGGGCCGCTCCTGGCCAAGCTGTCGCTGGGGGCCGCCGGCGCCACCCTGGTCGGTCTCGCGTTGGCCGGGCGTGCCGCGGAGCAGCGCCGTGACCTGGGTGGGACGCGATGACCACCGTCACGCGCCCCGCTGGCGACCCGGGTGGGCCGACCATCCCCGCGCATGGCCCGCGGGTCGTGTGGCGTCGCGTCGCCCTGTTCTACGGCGTGGCGTTCGGCGGCATCAGCATCGTCGCCGCCCTGCTCGCTCTCGCCGGCGGCACGATGCGCGACATGCTGCTCGCCCTCGCTTTCGGGGGATCGGCCATGCTCATGCCGCTGGTCGCGGGCCTGATCACCGAGCGCGTGGCCGGACGCCGCCCGTTGCTGGCTCGCGGCTGGCAGCGTTTCCGGGCCGATGCTCTCCGCACCCTCGGCCGGGTGGTGTGGTGGGCTGGCCTCGGTTTCGTCGTGATCCAGGCCGTGTCGCTGGCCGTCGCCGCGGTGGGCGGCGGCATCCCGGGAGCGGGCCGCTGGGCCACGCAGGCGGAGTTCGACGCCAGTTTGGCGGCCATCACGGCGGCGTCCGGCGTGGAGCCCCCCAGCGTCCCGATGGCGGCGGCGTTGATCGCGGCGTTGTTCCAGGGGTTCGTGGCGGGGCTCACGATCAACGGACTTTTCGCATTCGGCGAGGAGTACGGCTGGCGCGGCGTTCTCGCCGAGGAGCTCCGACCGCTCGGCGTCGTCCGGGCGAACCTGCTGACCGGCGTCCTGTGGGGCCTGTGGCACGCGCCGCTCATCGCGCTCGGCCACAACTATGGCCCGGATTGGGCGATCGGCATCCCGCTGTTCGTGCTGGTCACCACGCCGCTGTCGTTCATCCTGTGGTGGGCGAGTCAGCGGGCGCGCTCGACGGCGGCGCCCGCGGTGCTGC
>JAKDIK010000229.1 GCA_030450535.1 Propionibacteriaceae bacterium | reverse complement strand
CGACGTCGAGCAGGAACCGCAGGCGCTCGTTGATCTCCTTGACGACGCGTTCGGCGATGGCGGCCTCGCGCTCGCTGAGGGCGAGCCCACGCATGAAGGCGTGTGCCTCCGCGATCGACAGCCCCGCGACCTCGGCAATGTTCTTGCCGGCCACCGTGACCGCCAGGGTCGTGGGCTTGAGGCGCGCCCCATGGCAGGCGTCGCAGGGCGTCTCGCGCATGTAGCCGGCGAAGCGCTCGCGGCTGTTGTCGCTCTCGGCCTCGGCGAAGCGGCGGCGCACGTACGGCAGCGCGCCCTCGAACGTGGCGTTGTAGCTGGTTTCGCGGCCGTGCCGGTTGGTGGTGTGGACGCGCAGCGGTCCCTTGACGCCGTGCAGAATCAGCCCCTTCACCGCGTCCGACAGATCCTCCCACGGGGCGTCGACGGAGAAACCATGCTCGCGCGCCAGCGTCTTGAAGATCGTCTGGAAGTAGCCGGACACGTAGATGGTCGACCACGGGGAGATGGCGTTCTCGCTGAGCGACTTCGTGCGGTCGGGGATGATGAGGTCGACGTCCACCTCCATCTTCGTGCCCAGGCCCGAGCAGACCGGGCACGCGCCCCACGGGGCATTGAAGGAGAACTGGCGCGGCTCGAGCTCCTCGATACTGATGTCGTGCTCGTTGGGGCAGGCGAGCTTCTCGGAGTAGCGGCGCCGGCGTCCGGGATCGCCCTCGGGCAGATCGACGAAGTCGATCTCGATGACGCCGCCGGCCAGGTTGAGCGCAGTCTCGACCGAATCGGTGAGCCGCTGCTTGATGGAACCCTTCACCGCCAGTCGGTCGACCACCACCTCGATGTTGTGCTTGCGCTGCTTGTCGAGGACCGGCGGGCTGGCGAGCTGGTGCACCTCGCCGTCCACCCGGACGCGCGTGAAGCCCTGGGTCGTGAGTTGCCGGAACAGGTCGACGTACTCGCCCTTGCGGCCGCGGATCACCGGCGCCAGCACCATGAACCGGGTGCCCTCGGCGAGCCCCAGGAGGCGATCGACGATCTGCTGGGGCGACTGTTTGGTGATCTTCTCACCGCACACCGGGCAGTGCGGGTGGCCGATGCGGGCGAACAGCAGGCGCAGGTAGTCGTACACCTCGGTGATGGTGCCGACGGTCGAACGCGGGTTGCGGCTGGTGGACTTCTGGTCGATCGCCACCGCCGGGCTGAGGCCCTCGATGAAGTCGACGTCGGGCTTGTCCATCTGGCCGAGGAACTGGCGGGCGTACGCGGACAACGATTCGACGTAGCGGCGCTGCCCCTCGGCGAAGATCGTGTCGAAGGCCAGGGACGACTTGCCGGAGCCCGAGAGCCCCGTGAAGACGATGAGGGCGTCGCGCGGAAGCTCGAGGCTCACGTTCTTCAGGTTGTGCTCGCGGGCACCCGCCACGATCAGTCGTTCAGTCACTCGAACAATCGTAGGTGCCCCCTCCGACATTTCCTTGCACCCCCCGGATGCCGACGTTCTGCAACCTTTCACCCGCCTGGTTTCGGGCCACCCGTTAGGGTGGAAACATGTTGGCGATCCTCAATCAGGGTCAGATCGATCCTGCCCTCAAGCGCATCGCCGAAGCCACCCAGGCCCTGCTCCGCGACACGATCGCCCTCGACGAGGACGCGTGGCGCAGCCCGTCGTTGCTGCCCGGCTGGACGCGCGCGCACGTGGCATCCCACATCGCCCGCAACGCGGACGCCCTCCGCGTGGTCGTCGTCGCGACGATGTCGGGCGACCCGACGCCGCTGTACCCGTCCGCCAACGCCAAGTTCACCGAGATCGAGCGGGGTGCCGAGCGTTCGGGCCTCGAGCTGCACGTCGACCTCGACACGTCCGCCGGCGAGTTCGCCCGGCTCTGCGACCGGGTCGCCGACTGGCTGCTGCCCGTGCAGCTGCCCAGTGGGGAGTTTCCGCTGTCGGTGGTCACGCTCATCCGGCTCCAGGAGGTCACGCTGCACCACCTCGACCTCGACTGCGGCTTCACGTGGGAGAACATCGAGGCCGTCCCCGCCCACTGGCTGCTGCAGTGGTTCGGCCTGCTGATGCGCGACGACGCCTCCCTGCCCGCCGTGGACATCATCTCGGACGCCGGCGAGACGGTGTCGATCGGCGGCTCGGGCGAGCGCGTGACCGCGTCCGGTCCGGACGCCGCGCTCTGGGCCTGGCTCGCCGGGCGGACGTCCGGCGAGGGCGTCACCGGCGCCGAGGGGATCACGTTTCCGCTGGCCGGCTGACGCCGGTGCCACCGTGCGGCTGGCAGGATGGGTCCATGGAGATCTCGTCGCTGTCCGTCGGCTCGATGGACAACAACGCCTACCTGCTCACCGACTCCGGCGAGGGCCTGCTCGTCGACGCCGCCGCAGATCCCCTCGCCCTGCTCTCCCTGATCGGCGATACCCCGATCGGGACGATCGTCACCACCCACCGCCACCGCGACCACATCGGGGCCCTCGCCGACCTCGCCCAGCACACGGGCGCCGAACTGGTGGCCGGCGAGCCGGACGCCGACGCCATCGCATCCGCCACCGGGATGACCATCGACCGTCGCGTCTGGGACGGCGACACCGTCCGCGTCGGCACGGCCGAGCTGGACGTGATCGGCCTCGTGGGCCACACGCCCGGCTCGATCGCCCTCGCGTACTCCCCCGCCGGCGGGCCGGCCGAGCTGTTCACCGGCGACAGCCTGTTCCCCGGCGGCGTCGGCAGGACGAACTCGCCGGACGACTTCACGTCCCTCTACTCCGACGTGGTGGGCAAGCTCTTCGACCGCTTCCCCGACAACGCGGTCGTCCACCCCGGGCACGGCGACGCCACCACGCTGGGTGCCGAACGGCCGCACCTGCCCGAGTGGCGCGCGCGGGGCTGGTGAAGCCCGAACACCAGGGGGCGACGAACGGACGCCCCCTGGCCGACGAACGGACGCCCCTGGCCGACGCGACACTCAACTTCCTGACACGAGACAGGGGTCAGAACCCCTCCCCGCTGTCAGAAGGTTGAGTGTCGGCGCGGACGAGCCGCGCGAGGAGACCCCGATACTCACCCGTGATGCGGGGAGCCCACCGTGCGGCGTCCGGCGTCGCTGTCCCACACCTCGCCGGGGACGCGCTCCCGCAAGTCAGGGTTGTTCTGCAGGTCGAAGGTTCGCTCCATCACCGGGGCGGACTGGCTCCGGAAGTCGCGCAGGACGCCGACCGCCTGCCGTCCCAGCAGGAACAGCGCGATGATGTTGATCGCCGCCATGACCGCCATGAACACATCCGCGACGGCGAACAGGAAGCTGAGCTCCTGCAGGGCGCCCCAGAAGGTGGAGACCACCACGAGCACCCGGATGGCCATGTTGCCCGCCCGACCGCCGCCGATGAAGTCCTGGTTGACCTCGGCGTAGGAGTAGTTGCCGAGGATCGTTGAGAACGCGAACACGAAGATCAGCACGCCCAGGACGGGAGCCGCCCAGCCGCCGAGCTCCTCGACGATGGCGTTCTGGGTCAGCGCCGCGGCGTCGTCCGCCGACGTGACACCGGGGGTGTACACGGTCGGGGAGGACAGCAGGATGAGGGTCGCGGTGGCCGTGCACACCACCATCGTGTCGACGAAGACGCCGGCGGACTGGATGAGTCCCTGATGCGCCGGGTGCGACGTGGTGGCGGTGGCGGCCGCGTTGGGGGCCGAGCCCATGCCCGCCTCGTTGGAGTACATGCCGCGCTTCACACCGTTGAGCATCGACGCGAGAATGCCGCCGGCCGTGCCCGACAGGGCCGGGTTGAGACCGAACGCGCCCGCGAAGATGGACGCGATGGCCGCCGGAACCTCGGTGATGTTCAGTCCGATCACCACGAAGGCGAGCAGGAGGTACACGATCGCCATGCCGGGGGCGAGGAACTCCGTGATCCGGGCGACGGACTTGATGCCGCCGAAGATGATGGCTCCGGTCAGAACGGCCAGGCCCAGCGCCGTCCAGATCGGCGGGATGCTCCACGTGTTCTGGAAAACGCTGGCGATGCTGCCGGCCTGGATCATCTGGAAGGCGAAGCCGAACGTGAACACCAGCGCCGCGGCGAAGATGACGCCGCCGGCGCGGGACTTGAGGCCACGCTGGATGTAGTAGGCGGGTCCGCCCCGGAACGTGCCGTCGTCGTGGGGGATCTTGTAGAGCTGCGCCAGCGTCGCCTCGACGAAGGCGGTCGCCATGCCGAAGGCGGCCATCAGCCACATCCAGAAGATCGCGCCGGGCCCTCCCAGGCTCAGGGCAACGGCCACGCCGACGATGTTCCCCACGCCGACCCGCGACGCCAGTGAGATCGCGAAGGCCTGGAAGGACGAGATCCCCTCGCCCGCGTTCGAACGCGAGCTGAAGATGACCTTCCACATCGTGGCGAACTCGCGGAACTGGACCCCTCGGGTCAGCACGGTGAACGTCAGCCCCGCGGCGATCAGGAAGACGATGAGCACCCACGTCAAAACTTCGTTGAGCTGTGCCACGATCGCGTCGGCCATGGAACCCCCCTGTGGTCATTGGGCAGCACCTTACGTTCTATCGAGCACCAGATGTCAGGGTTCGGCCGCTGAGGCTCGTTAATCTGGAGTTACAGTTCAGCCTCCACGCCACCGCCATCCCATGCCGGTGATCCCCGAGGGCCCGAGAATTCCGCCA
>JAKDIK010000228.1 GCA_030450535.1 Propionibacteriaceae bacterium | reverse complement strand
CCCGCATCACCACAACCTCGTCGAGCCCAGCCGCGACGGCCCGCCAGGGGAGCGCTGGGAGATCCGGATCGCCGCCGACGGCACCCCCGAAACGCTGCCACCGGTCCGGGTCGACCGGGATCGGACCCCGCGGCGCCACCAGCGCCACCGGACCTTGAGCTGAAGGAGCATGCCGAAGTGAGCGCATCGAACCTACTTTGAATAGACATTCTGACTATGACATAGTTATGCGCATGAAGACGAAGGTCGCCGTTGCGGGATGCACGGGGTACGCCGGGGGAGAGGTGCTGCGGCTGCTGAGCGTCCGCGACGACATCGAGATCGGCGCGCTCACCGCGAAAGCATCGGCAGGTTCCCGCCTCGGCGAGCATCATCCCCACCTGGCCAGCCTCGCCGACCGCGTCGTCGCCGACACGACGCTCGATCACCTCGCCGGCCACGACGTGGTCTTCCTCGCGCTGCCGCACGGGGCGTCCGCCGAGGTCGCCGAACA
Source organism: Propionibacteriaceae bacterium (assembly GCA_030450535.1). Taxonomy (GTDB): domain Bacteria; phylum Actinomycetota; class Actinomycetes; order Propionibacteriales; family Propionibacteriaceae; genus Propioniciclava. Next base: position 4,206 of record JAKDIK010000228.1, on the reverse strand, counting down.
ACTCGGGGAGGACGTCCTCGTCATCGACGCCGGCGCCGATTTCCGGCTCGCGTCCGCCGATGACTGGCAGCAGTTCTACGGGACGCCCCACGCCGGCACCTGGCCCTACGGGTTGCCCGAGCTCCCCGGCCAGCGCGCCGTGCTGGCCCACACGAAGCGCGTCGCCGTCCCCGGCTGCTTCCCGACCGCGGTCACGCTCGCCCTCGCCCCGGCCATCACGGCCGGCCTCACCGACGCCCGCGACGTCGTCGTCGTCGCCCCCACCGGGCCCTCCGGCGCCGGCAAGTCCCTCAAGCCGCACCTGCTCGGCAGCGAGCTCATGGGGTCGGCGTCCGCCTACGGGGTGGGCGGCGTCCACCGGCACACCCCCGAGATGCTGCAGAACTTCCGGCTCCTCGGCGCGTCCGAGCCCACGGTGTCGTTCACGCCCGTGCTGGTCCCCATGTCACGCGGCATCCTCGCCACCGTGACCGCACCCGTCGGTACGGACGCCACGCCGGATGCCCTCCGTGCCGCCTACGCCGCGCACTACGCCGACGAGCCCTTCGTCCATCTGCTACCCGAGGGCCAGTGGCCCATGACCCAGTCGGTGCTCGGCAGCAACCACGTCCACCTCCAGGTCACCCTCGATCAGGCCGTCGGACGCCTCGTCGCCGTCGCCGCCCTCGACAATCTCACCAAGGGCACCGCCGGCGGTGCCGTCCAGTCCATGAACATCGCCCTCGGCCTCCCCGAGACCCTGGGCCTCACCGCGTGGGGAGTCGCACCGTGAGCGTCACCGCAGCCAGCCAGTTCACCGCCGCCGGGGTCGCCGCGGGCATCAAGGATTCCGGCAATCCCGACCTCGCCCTCGTCGTCAACACCGGCCCACGCAGGGTCGCCGCCGGCGTCTTCACGTCGAACCGCTTCCAGGCCGCCCCGGTCGTGTGGTCCCTCGATGCCCTCGCCGACGGCAGGCTGGACGCCGTCGTGCTCAACTCCGGCGGGGCGAACGCGTGCACGGGCCCGGACGGTCTCGCGGACGCCCGCGCCATGGCCGAGCTCACCGCGTCCGCCCTCGGCGCCACGCCCGATGGGGTCGCCGTCTGCTCCACCGGCCTCATCGGAGTCCGCCTGCCCATGGACGCGGTCGCCACCGGCATCGCCGCCGCCGCGGACGCCCTCTCTCCCGAGGGCGGCCCGGACGCTGCGGTCGCCATCATGACCACCGACACCGTGCCCAAGCAGGCGGCCCTGACCTCCGAGGCGGGCTGGACCATCGGCGGCATGGCCAAGGGTGCCGGCATGCTGGCCCCGGCGCTCGCCACCATGCTCGTCGTCCTCACCACCGACGCCGAACTCAGCGCCGCGGACGCCGACGCCGCCCTGCGCCGCGCCACCGCGCTCACCTTCGACCGCACTGACGCCGACGGCTGCATGTCCACCAACGACACGGTGATCCTGCTCGCCAACGGCGCCTCCGGCACCGCCCCCGACCTCGACGAATTCGCCGATGGGCTCACCACGGTGTGCGCCTCGCTCGCCCGGCAACTCATCACCGACGCCGAGGGCGCCAAGCACGACATCGAGATCCTCGTGACGAACGCCGCCACCGAGGCCGACGCCCTCGACGTCGCCCGCTGCGTGGCCCGCTCGAACCTGTTCAAGTGCGCCATCTTTGGCGAGGATCCCAACTGGGGCCGGGTGCTGGCCGCCGCCGGCACCTCCGCAGCCACCTTCGATCCCGATCGGGTGAGCGTCTCCTTCAATGGCGTCACCGTCTTCGCCCGCGGCGCCCTCGGCGAGGATCGCTCGCTCGTTCCGCTGGTGGGCCGCGACGTCCGCGTCGAGATCGACCTGGCCGCCGGCGCCGAGACCGCCACCATCTGGACCAACGACCTCACCTACGACTACGTCAAGGAAAACGCGGAGTATTCCTCATGAGCCCCACCCTGACCCGCACGCCCGCCGCCCAGCAGGCCGCCTACGCCAAGGCCGGAGTCCTCGTGGAGGCCCTGCCCTGGCTCGAGAAGTACGCCGGAACGACCATGGTCATCAAGTACGGCGGCAACGCCATGACGAGCGAGGCGCTCAAGGAGGCATTCGTCAAGGACGTCGCCTTCCTGCGCCGCTGCGGCGTCCGCGTGGTCGTCGTCCACGGCGGCGGCCCGCAGATCAACGCCATGCTGCACCGCGTCGGCATCGAGCCCGAGTTCCAGGGCGGGCTGCGCGTCACGACCCCCGCGACGATGGAGATCGTCCGCATGGTGCTCGTCGGTCAGGTCGGACGCGAGCTCGTCGGCCTGCTCAACGCCCAGGGCGCGCTGGCCGTCGGCATGTCGGGGGAGGACGCCAACCTGTTCACCGCGCAGCGGCGAGGCGCGATGATCCAGGGGGAGCACGTCGATCTCGGCCTCGTCGGCGAGGTCGTCGCCGTGAACACCGCCGCCATCACCGACATCATCGACGCGGGTCGCATCCCGGTGGTCGCCACGGTCGCGCCCGACGCGAGCGGCGAGGTGCACAACGTCAACGCCGACACCGCGGCCGCGGCGCTGGCGTCCGCCCTGGGCGCGGAGCGCCTCATCGTGCTCACCGACGTGGAGGGCCTGTACGCCAACTGGCCAAGCACCGAAGAAATCATCGCCGAGATCACCGCTGGCGAGCTGCGCAGCATGCTGCCCACGCTGAGCAGCGGCATGATCCCCAAGATGGAGGCCTGTTTGGCGGCGGTCGACGCCGGCGTCCCGCTCGCCACGATCGTGGACGGACGTGCGCCGCACTCGATCCTGCTGGAAATCTTCACCGACGAGGGCGTGGGCACGATGGTGGTGCCCGCGTGAAGGAGGACACCGTGAGCAACGCCGACCTGCTGGCCCGCTATGGCGGCGCCCTCATGAACACCTTCGGGACGCCCACGCGCGTCCTCGTGCGCGGCGAGGGTCCCTACGTCTGGGACGCCGATGGCGTCCGGTACCTCGACCTGCTGGGCGGCATCGCCGTCAACGCGCTCGGCCACGCGCACCCGCGGCTCGTCGCCGCCATCGCCGAGCAGGCCGCCACGCTCGGACACGTCTCCAACCTCTTCACCAGCCCGCAGCAGATCGAGCTCGCCGAGAAGCTGGACGCCCTCGTCGCGGGTGACTCCGGGCTGCCCGCGCGCGTGTTCTTCACCAACTCGGGTACCGAGGCCAACGAGGCCGCCCTCAAGGCGACCCGCCGCACCGGCCGGACGCGGGTCATCGCCATGGAGGGCAGCTTCCACGGCCGCACGATGGGCGCCCTCTCGCTCACCGCGACCGCCGCCTACCGGGAGCCCTTCGAGCCGCTGCCCGGTGGGGTCACCTGGGTGCCCCACGGGGACGCGGACGCCCTGGCGTCAGGCCTGGACGACACCGTGGCCGCCGTGGTCGTGGAGCCGATCCAGGGCGAGTCGGGCGTCGTGCCCGCCCCCGAGGGGTACCTGCGTCGCGTCCGCGAGCTGTGTGATGCGGCCGGCGCGTTGATGGTGCTCGACGAGGTGCAGACCGGCATGGGCCGGTGCGGCACGTGGCTGGCGAGCCAGTCCGAGGGCGTGGTGCCCGACCTGGTCACGCTGGCGAAGGGGCTGGGCGGAGGCGTCCCGATCGGGGCGTGCGTTGGCCTCGGCGCTGCCGGCGAGCTGCTACAGCCGGGCCACCACGGCACGACCTTCGGCGGCAACCCGCTCGCCTGCCGGGCCGCGCTCGAGGTGATCGCGGTCATCGAGGAGGACGGCCTGCTCGCCCACGTCCGCGAGACGGGCGACTGGCTGGCGTCCGCCATCGAGGGCCTCGGTCTGCCGCAGATCAGCCACGTGCGCGGCCGCGGACTCCTGCGGGGCGTGGTGCTCACCGAGCCGATCGGCAAGGACATCGCCGCCCGTGCGCTCGCCGACGGCTACCTCATCAACGCGCCCCGCCCCGACGTGCTGCGCCTGGCGCCGCCGCTGATCGTCACCCGCGAGCACCTGGAGCCCTTCGTGGCGGCGTTGCCCCGGTGGATGTCACCGTGAGCGAGCGGGTCGGGCCGACCTCCAAGGCCGCGCGGCAGGGTCGGATCGTTGACCTGCTCACCCACGAGCCGGTGCGCTCCCAGACCGAGCTCGCCGAGCGGTTGGGCGCCGACGGCTTCGCCGTCTCCCAGGGCACGCTGAGCCGCGATCTGGCCGATCTCGGCGCCCTGCGTGTGCGGACGCCCGCGGGCGAG
>JAKDIK010000227.1 GCA_030450535.1 Propionibacteriaceae bacterium | reverse complement strand
TCTCGGCCAGTCGCGCGGTGAACTCCTCGGCCAGCGACGCGTGCACGAGGAACCGATTGGCCGCGGTGCACGCCTCGCCCATGTTGCGCATCTTCGCGGCGAGCGCCCCCTCGACGGCGGAGTCGAGATCAGCCGACGGCAGCACGATGAAGGGCGCGTTGCCGCCCAGTTCCATCGACACCCGCAGGACGCCTTGGGCGGCGGCGGCCAGCAGCCGCTTGCCGACCGCGGTCGAACCGGTGAACGTCAGCTTCCTCAACCGCGGATCCGCGAGCAATGGGCCGGTCGTGGCGCCGGCGTCCGAGGAAATGAAACAGTTGACCACCCCGGCCGGCACCCCCACCTCGCGCAGCACCTCCATGAGCAGCAGCGACGTCAGCGGGGTGGCCTGGGCGGGCTTGAGCACCACCGTGCAGCCCGCGGCCAACGCCGGCCCGATCTTGCGGGTGCCCATGGCGAGCGGGAAGTTCCACGGGGTGATGGCCAGCACCGGGCCCACCGGCCGCTTCGTGGTGATCAGACGTGAACCCCCCGAGGGGGCGCCGCCGTAACGGCCGTGCACCCGGACCGCCTCCTCGGCGAACCAGCGGAAGAACTCCGCGCCATAGGCCACCTCGGCGCGCGACTCGGCCAGCGGCTTGCCCATCTCGAGCGTCATCACGGTCGCGAAGTCGTCGGCCCGCTCGGTGAGGAGTTCGAACGCGGCCCGCAGCAGCTCGGAGCGGGCGCGGGGTTCGGTCGCGGCCCACTGTGCCTGGGCGGCGCACGCGGCGTCCAGGGCGGCCCGGGCCTGCCCGGGCGAGGCGTCCGCGACGCGGGTGAGGACGCTGTCGTCGGCGGGGTTGATGACCTGCAGGACGGGGTCGTCGTCGGTCCAGGCCCCCCCGATGAAGTGCGTCCTGGGTACGCGGGACAGCAGCGCGTCGATGTCGGTCATGGTGTCCACCTCCGCGTCCATCATGGCCCGCGGCGGGGCGTGCCGGCGGGAATGCGCGCGTCCGCACCGGTGTTGGGTTCGACATGCTGCCGGTTCCGCTGTCCGTGCTCGATCTCTCATCCGTGCGTGCCCGGGGGACCTCCTCGGACGCCTTCGCCGACACCTTCACCCTCGCCCGCGCCGCCGACCGGCTCGGGCTCGAGCGGTTCTGGGTGGCCGAGCACCACAACATGCCCTCGGTGGCGGCCACGACGCCGCCCGTGCTGGTCGCCGCCGTCGCCGCGCGCACCGAGCGCATCCGCGTCGGCTCCGGCGGGGTCATGCTGCCCAACCACAGCCCCTACGTCATCGCCGAGCAGTTCGCTGCTCTGGAGGCGATCCACCCCGGCCGGATCGATCTCGGGATCGGACGCGCCCCCGGCGCCGACCAGATCACCGCCTGGGCGCTGCGGCGCACCCAAGAGGGTCTCGGCCACGAGGAATTCGACGAGCACCTGCGTCTGGTTCGGGCCTGGCTGAGCCCCACGGGCGTGCGGACGGGCCGGGGGACGACGCTCACCGCGACCCCCGCGGCGACGAGCTACCCCGACATCTGGCTGCTCGGCTCCTCGGACTACTCGGCCCGCTTGGCCGGACGCCTCGGCCTGCGGTACTGCTACGCGGGCCACTTCGGGCAGCTCGACCCGGCTGCCGTGCTGGCCCTGTACCGCGACGAGTTCGTGCCCTCCGCCGACCTGGCCGAGCCCTACCCGATGGTGTGCACGTCGGTCATCACCGCGCCGAGCGCCGAGGAGGCCGACTGGCTCGCGGGGCCGTCCAAGGTGATGTGGCTGGGCCTGCGCAGCGGGCGGCTGGAGCCGATCGTGTCCCCCGAGGAGGCCGAACGTCGGCTCGCGGGCCACGACGCGGCCTCCCTCGCCGGGACGCGGCTCGTGGGCACCCCGGACGCCGTGCGCGCCGACCTCGCCGCCTTGGCGTCCGGCGCGGGCGCGCGCGAGCTGATGGTGACCGCGACGGCCCACGACGTGGCGACCCGTGTCGCCACGCTGGAGGCGCTGGCGTCCTGAGGCCGCCGGAGGGCAGAGACAACGGCAGAGCAGAGACGACAGCAGGGCCCGGCACCGATGCGGTGCCGGGCCCTGCCGGGTTCTGGGGGAGATCAGCCGATCTTGGCGGTCTCGTCGTGGATGTTCAGGGCGACCTGCTTGAGCTTGTCGGAGTGGGCCCGGCTGTGGTGGCCGCAGAACAGAAGCTCGCCGCCAGAAGGCAGGGTGACTCGGACATAGGCCTGCGCGCCGCACCGGTCGCAGCGATCGGTGGCGGTGAGCCCTTCCAGGACAGTGGTGGTCATCGGCCTTCCTTTCCGTTGGCGGTCGAGTCGGTGACACCGGGTTCAACGTCCACTGGGGAGGGTTTGTTCCCGGTGTGCCCGACCGTACTCGCACCGGGCAAGAATCGTGGTCGCGACGCACGATCGTCACCCGTTCGTGTCCGAAGTGCCACCCGTTCGGGTGACGCGGCGCGACGCTGGACGACCCGGCGGGGGAGGCGTCCGGAGTGGGTCGCGGAAACTGTCCGGGGCCCCCGGTACGCTGCCACGGTGACCACGACCCAGGCGAAACCCAAGGCCGAGAGCCGGGATTACGAGGCGAGGCACCTGTTGGTGCTGGAGGGCCTCGAGGCGGTGCGCAAGCGTCCCGCCATGTACATCGGATCGACCGACACCCGCGGTCTCATGCACTGCATGTGGGAGATCATCGACAACGCCGTCGACGAGGCGCTGGCCGGGCACGGCAAGCGCATCGTGGTGGTGCTCCACGCCGACGGCTCGGTGCAGGTGGACGACGAGGCGCGCGGCATGCCCGTCGACATCGAACCGCGCACGGGGCTCTCGGGCGTCGAGGTGATCTTCACCAAGCTCCACGCCGGCGGCAAGTTCGGCGGCGGCTCGTACAACGCCACCGGCGGCCTGCACGGCGTGGGGGCGTCCGTGGTCAACGCGCTCAGCGCGCGGCTGGACGTGGAGGTCGACCGCAACGGGTCGACGTGGGCGATGTCGTTTCGTCGCGGCATCCCCGGGGTTTTCGACGGCGACGGCCCGAACGCGGCGTTCACGCCCGACAACACGCTGCGTCGGACCAAGCGGGTGGCGAAGGCGAAGACCGGGACGCGGATCCGCTACTGGCCCGACCGACAGATCTTTCTGGCGGACGCCCAGCTCTCCGGCACGCAGTTGGCGCAGCGGGCGCGGCAGACGGCATTCCTGGTGCCGGGGCTGGAGATCTCGGTCGATGACCGACGCGTGGCCGCCGACGAGCACGTCGACACCCACCTGCACACCGGCGGCATCTCGGAGTTCGCGGAGTTCCTCGCCGAGGGTACGGCCCTGACCGACGTGCTCCGCCTCGGCGGGAGCGACCGCTTCACCGAAACGGTGCCGATGCTCGACGAGACCGGCGCGATGACCCCCAGCGATGTGGAGCGCGACCTGGAGGTCGACATCGCGGTGCGCTGGAGCGACAGCTACGACGCGCGGGTCGTCTCGTTCGTCAACATCATCGCCACGCCGAAGGGCGGCACCCACGAGATGGGCTTCGAGCGCGGCCTGGTGCGGGCCTTCGGCAAGGCGCTGGACGGCACCCGGCTGCTCAAGGCGGGCGAGGAGGTCACCAAGGAGGACATCCTGGAGGGCCTCACCGCCGTGGTCACGGTACGGCTGGCCGAGCCGCAGTTCGAGGGCCAGACCAAGGAGGTGTTGGGGACCCCGCCGGTCACCCGCCTCGTGGCGCGCATCGTCGAATCGGAACTGTTGGCCTTCCTCACCACGACCAAGCCCTCGCAGCGGCCGCAGGCCCGAGCGGTGCTGGAGAAGGCGGTGGGGGCGTCCCGCACCCGGGTGGCCGCCCGCGCCCACAAGGAGAATCAGCGCCGCAAGAACGCCCTGGAATCCAGCACGCTGCCGGCCAAGCTGGCCGACTGCCGCAGCACCGACGCCGAGCGCACCGAGCTGTTCATCGTCGAGGGCGATTCGGCGCTGGGCACGGCGAAGATGGCGCGCAGCTCGGAGTTCCAGGCGTTGCTGCCGATCCGGGGCAAGATCCTCAACGTTCAGAAGGCGTCGGTGGGCGACATGCTCAAGAACGCCGAGTGTGCGGCGATCATCCAGGTGGTGGGGGCGGGGTCGGGCCGGTCGTTCGATCTGGACGCGGCGCGCTACGGCAAGGTGATCTTCATGGCGGACGCCGACTCCGACGGCGCGCACATCAGAACGCTGCTCACGACGCTCTTCTTCACGTACATGCGGCCACTCATCGAGGCCGGGCGCGTCTACACCGCCGTCCCGCCGTTGCACCGCTTCGAACTCACCAATCCCCGCCGGGGGCAGGAGAAGTACCTGTACACCTACAGCGAGGCCGAGTACCAGCGCACGATGGCCGAGCTCACCAAGAAGGGCACGAACTTCAAGGAGCCGCAGCGGTACAAGGGATTGGGTGAGATGGACGCCGACCAGCTCAAGGAAACCACGATGGATCCTCGGTTCCGGACGCTGCGCCGCATCACGGTCGAGGAGGGCGAGTCGCTCGAACAGGCCGTGGCGACCTTCGAGAAACTGATGGGCAACGACGTCGCGCCGCGCAAGGCGTTCATCATCGAGGGGGCCTACGCCCTGGACGCCGAGCGCATCGACGCCTGATCCCGACCCGGCCCCAGTGGCGAGGGCGCCGGGTCCCGCCGGAGCATCGGCGGGCGCCGAGCGAGGGGGCGGACG
>JAKDIK010000437.1 GCA_030450535.1 Propionibacteriaceae bacterium | reverse complement strand
TGTGGTTCGCCCCCAGCCCGAGCCCCACGAGGGCACTCACCGCCACCACTCCACCCGCGAGGGTGCGCTCCAGTTTGCTCAGCATGCCCGGTCCTTTCGCCGCGATCGGCGGGATCGCTCTCGGCTCAACGCTGAACCATTCCAGCAGCACCACGTGATGGTCCGGCGAGATGAAGATGAGAGCTCTCTCATCCGGCTGCGGCGCAGGGACGCGCACGGGGGCTCCCACGAATCTGACATGGGGTTTCTGACATAGCAAAGGCGCGCACGTGGCGAGATTGGCTATGTCAGAAACGTGATCACCCGGCGGAGAGAGCCCGCACGGCCGCCCGCCGGGATCAGCCGAACGGCCAGCCCTCCACCATGCCCGGGGCGCGGCCGGGCTCCAGGTAGTGCTCCACCCCCATCATGAGCGCGAAGCCCTCCTCCGGCAGCGACAGCAGGCGCGCGGCGTCCTCCTGGCTGGCGTGGCAGGCGAGCGCGGCGCGCTTGGTCTCGATGACATCGCCGACGTCCACCGCCCAGTGCAGTTCCGCCTCCGGCGTGCCCACGGGATTGCCGTCGTCGGCCGGGGCGTCCACATCCCACGCCTCCTCATCGGGCAGCATCCCCTGTTCGGCGGCCAGCGCCATGAGGCGGCGCAGACGATCCCGGTTCAGGGAGACCTCCAGGTAGCGCGGGCGGCGCGCCGCCAGCTCGACGGCGTGGCGCGCGACGCGGTGGACCATGAGGTGATCGGGATGGCCGTAGCCGCCGTGCCAGTCGTACCCCACCACGGCGTCGGCGTCCTCCTCATCACACACGTCGGCGACAGCCCGGGCGACGGCCGCGGCGTCCGCGCCCCACAGGGCACCCTCGGCGTGGTTGGTCTCCCAGCCGTGCATGCCGGAGTCGCGGTGGCCCAGCCAGACGATGCGGTGGGTCCCGACGGTCGCGGCGGACGCCTCCGCCTCCGCCCGCCGCCGGTCGGCCAGCGTGTGCTCGCCGAGGTCGTCCGGACTGGAACCGTGGTCACCGTTCGTCGCGTAGACCACGATCACGCGGTGCCCGTCGGCGGCCGCGCGCGCCATGGTGCCCGACGTCTGGGACGCCTCGTCGTCCGGGTGCGCGTGGACGAAAACGATGGTCGCCACGGCTCAGGACCGCAGCGGTCGGCCGTTGCGGTCCCGCGGCGTGCCCGCGAGCAGGACGATCCCATCGATCAGGGGCCAGATCGCACCCAGGCCGAAGGTGAGGAAGGTCACGAGAATCTGCGCGATCCCCAACCCGATGTCGCCCAGGTAGAAGCGGCCGATACCGAGCGTCCCCAGGAAGATCTGCAGCAATCCGGCCACCACCTTGCTCTTCTCCGAGTAGGGGATGCCCGTGGTGGGATCGATGCCGTACGGGGCCACCTGCGACGACACGTAGGGATGGGCGTACGGATGGACGGACGGAACCAGGGCACCGTAGGACGCCGGGGGCATCCCCGACTGCCCGTACGAGGCTCCGTACGAGACTCCGTACGCGGACG
>JAKDIK010000436.1 GCA_030450535.1 Propionibacteriaceae bacterium | reverse complement strand
CGCGTCACGGATTTCGACGAGCCGCGAGCACCAGCGTGCGACGTGGGTGTCGTGGGTGACGACGACGAGCGTGGCCCCGGCCATGCGGGCCGTGGTCGTCAGAATCTGCATGACCTCGTGTCCGGTGGCCTGGTCGAGGGCGCCGGTGGGCTCGTCGGCGAAGATGACCGCCGGATCGTGCACCAGCGCCCGGGCGATCGCGACCCGCTGCGCCTGGCCGCCCGACAGCTCGCCCGGACGCCGCTGGCCCATGCTGCCGACGAGGCCGAGGCGCTCCAGCCAGGCGTCGGCGTGGCCGAGGGCGTCGGCGCGGCCCATGCCGGCCAGCAGCAGCGGCAGGGCGACGTTCTCGCGGGCGGGCAGCTCGCCGATCAGCTGGCCGTCCTGGAAGACGAAGCCGAAACGCTCCCGGCGCAGGCGGGAGCGGTCGGCGTCGCGGAGCGCGGAGATCCGCGTCGGGCCGAGGGTGACGTCGCCGGCGTCCGGGGTGAGGATGCCCGAGAGGCAGTGCAGCAGCGTGGACTTGCCCGAGCCGGACGGGCCCATGACGGCAACGGACTCCCCGGCGGGGATCGACAGTGACACGCCCCCGAGGGCGACGACCTGACCGAAGCGCTTGACGAGGCCGGACGCGGCGAGCGCGTCGCCGGTCCGCGGGGCCCGCTGTGCGGGCTGGGAACGGGTGGTGATGTTCATGCCTCCATTCGACGCCGCCTCGGCCGTTTCGCCCATGGTGCCAGCCCCCGATCCGGGGTGGAGCCAGGTCCACCCCGTCGCGGCGAAGTCGGTCCTACAGTGGCCGCATGCGCACGCGAGGAGGTCCCCGGCGGAGCGGTGCCCGCCCGCCGTGGGGTCTGGTGGCGGCCCAGATGGGTGTGTGCGTGGCCGCGGTGGTGGTGTTCGGAGTGGTCGGAAGCCTGCTCGAGTCCTACCTCGGCACCGTCTTCGCGGTGGTGTGCGTGCTGATGCTCGCCGCGCTCGTGTGGCTGGAATTCGTCAAGGCGCGCCGGATCGCGAAGGAGGCGGTGGCGGCGTCCGGCATCGAACAGTTCGCGGGCGAGAGCCACGCCGAGACGGTGCGCCGCGTGACCGAGTCGCGCCGGGTGATCGTGGACGCCTTCGAGCTGGAACGCGCCCGCATCGAGCGCGATCTGCACGACGGCGCCCAGCAGTACGTGGTGGCCGCCGCGATGAAGGTGGGTGAGGCGAGCCTGGGGCTGGAGGGCGTCCGCGATCCGGCGGCGCGGGCCGTGGCCGACCTGCTGGCGGCGGCCCAGGACGACACGGACGCCGCGCTGGCCGCCCTGCGGGAGACGGTGGCCGGCGTGCACAGCCGGTTGCTCGCCGAGCAGGGGCTGGAGGCGGCGCTGCGCGACCTGGTGGCGCGGCTGTCGGGGCAGGGGCGGGAGATCGTCCTTCGGGTGCCGCACCCGCTGCCGCCCCTGCCGGCCGGGGTGGCATCGACCGCCTGGTTCTTCGCCGCCGAACGCGCGCAGCCGCTCACGCATCCCGGC
>JAKDIK010000046.1 GCA_030450535.1 Propionibacteriaceae bacterium | reverse complement strand
GCGGGGGCGTCGGGGGTGAGGCGCCAGGCCTCGAGGCGCTCGTCGACGATGCCCGGGAGCCGGGCGAGCCAGGCGTCCCCGCTCACCGGTCCGCCGGGGCCGGCGCCCAGGGCGTCCGGCTCGCGCCCGGCGATCACCGCGCGGAACGACTCGGGGATGGCAACGCTCACCCATCCATCCTTGCCGGGCCCGCAACAAGGAGGGATGACCGCGCGAGGAACGGAACGGTAACCTCGTGGGCACAGCGGGCGAGGGGGCGACCGAGGCCGCACCGACAAGGGAGTTCAGATGGATCAGGCCCACCTGGCCGTGCGGATGGCCGAGGTCTACGCCCGGCACGCCCACCGGCCCGCGACCCGCATCCTCCGCGGCGATGATTGGGAAACCCTCACCTACGGCGAGTTCGAGCGCCGCGCCCGCTCGCTCGCCCGGCACCTCGTGGACGCCGGCGTCCAGCCCGGTGATCGGGTCGCGCTCTTCAGCGCCAACCGTCCCGAGTGGTCGATCGTTGATTTCGCGCTGCTCAGCATTCGCGCCGTCGTCGTGCCGCTCTACCCGACCTCCACGCCCGAGCAGGCCCGCCACATCCTCGCCGACTCCGGGTCGGTGTTCGCCATCGTCGAGACCGCCGCCCTGCTGGCGCGCGTCGAGGAGGTCTGGGATCAGCTCGGCGACCTGCGGGGCCTCTGGACCATCGACGATGTCCCCAGCGAGGACGACCGCGTCGCCGCCCTGGCCGACGTGCTCGCGGCGCCGGCGTCCGACGGATCGGAGGGCGAGGTGTCGCAGCGCCTGGCTGATGCCAGCGGCGACGACATCGCGAGCATCGTCTACACCTCCGGCACCACCGGCGACCCCCGCGGCGCCGTCCTCACCCACCGCGGCTTCACCCACGAACTCGACGCCCTCGACGCGTTCTTCGAGATCAACCCCGAGGACAGCTCGCTGGCGTTCCTGCCGCTTTCGCACGCGCTGGAGCGGGCGTGGACGTTCAAGGTGCTCATGTCGGGCTGCCTCAACACCTACGTCGCGGACGCCCGCACCGTCGCCGACCAGCTCGTCCTCGCGCGCCCGACCATGTTCGTCTCGGTGCCGCGCCTGTACGAAAAGGTGTTCCTGACGGTGCACGAGCGCGTGGCCGGGTCGCCCGCGAAGAAGCGCATCTTCGAGTGGGCGATGACCGTGGGCGTCCGCGCACAGCACGCCTATCGGCAGGGACGGCAGCCCTCCCGGGCGGTCCGCGCCCAGCTCCGGCTGGCCGACAAGCTCGTGTTCGCCTCGATTCGCGAGGCGCTCGGCGGGCCCAAGACCGTGATGGCCTGCGGCGGCGCCCCCCTGCGCGTCGAGATCGAGGAATTTTTCGGCGCCGCCGGCATGCTGCTGTGCCAGGGCTATGGGCTCACCGAGGCGTCGCCGCTGATCTCCTTCAATGCGCCGGCGGCCTTCAAGTTCGGCACGGTCGGACGCATCATGGCGGGTGGCGAGGTGCGGGTCGGCGAGGATTCCGAAATTCTCTACCGCGGCCCCAATGTCATGCAGGGCTACTGGAACAACCCGGACGCGAGCGCCGCGGCCGTCGACGACGAGGGCTGGCTCCACACCGGCGACATCGGCTACCTCGACACCGATGGCTACCTCGTCATCACCGACCGGCTCAAGGACATCATCGTGACCTCGGGCGGGAAGAACATCGCACCGGCACCGATCGAGGGCCTCATCCTGGCCGATCCGCTCTTCGAGCACGCGGTCGTCCTCGGCAACAACCGGCCCTATGTCACCCTGCTCGTGCGGCCGTCCCCGCCGGCGCTGGAGGAGCTTGCGGCCCAGCTCCAGGTGGCGGCTGCGGACGTGAGCGAACTGGTCCACGCGCCCGAGATCGTCGCCGAGATCAAGCGCCGCGTCAGCGCCCTGACCGAGAAGCTGCCCTCCCAGGAGCAGGTCAAGGACCTGCGGGTGGCCTGGGAGGAATTCACCATGGATAACGGGCTGCTCACCCCGACGCTCAAAGTGAAGCGCAAGCAGGTGGAGGAGCGATTCTCCACGCTGATCGAGGAGATGTACGCCCGCGTCCAGGACGCCCGCGGCAAGAAGTAGCGGCGCCCCCGCAACGCCCGAGCCGGGCCGCGCGTGTGGAGAGCATGACCCTGGTGGAGGTGGCCTTGAGCGAGCACACCGCACAGGCCGACGCGCCGCGGACGTTCGACGACTACGTGCGCGAGCGCTCCGTCGCGTTGCAGCGCTTCGCCTACCTCATCACCCGGCATCACGAGGACGCCCGCGACGTCGTTCAGGACGCTCTGCTCGGGTTGTACCCCCGCTGGGAGCAGGTGTCGGCGTCGGGGAGGGTGGACGCCTACGTGCGGCGCTCGATCGCGAACGCGGCGGTGTCACGGTGGCGCAGGAGCCGCCGCCTCGTGCCCGTCGAGGAGCCTGAGGTGCACCTCCTGCGCGAGGCCGCCGACCGGCGCCTCGACGACGCGGTCACCGATGCCCAACTCGCGTGGTCGCTGCTGGGTGAGTTGCCCACGAGGCAGCGGACGGCGCTCGTGCTGCGTTATTTCTCCGACGCAAGCTTCGCGGAGATCGGTGACGCGCTGGATTGCCCCGAGGCGACCGCCCGTTCGCACGTGCATCGGGCCCTCGGCAGACTCCGGGCGCGGCTGGAGGAGGTGGACCATGACTGAGGATCGCAGCGAGCGCGCACTCCGTGACGCATTGGTCAGCCATGTGGGTGACGAGGAATTCGCGCCTCTCGATCCGGACGCCCTGCGCGCGCGCATGACACCGCGCGTGACACCGCGGTTGACACAGGGCGACCGTCGACGACGTCGCACCACGCCCACCGTCCTGGCCGTCGCGGCGGCGCTGCTGATGATGCTGGTGCTGCCGGTGGCGATGCTGCTGCCGCGTCTGGCAGGACAGTCGGCGTCCTCGTCGTCCGGCCAGCCGGCGAGCGCGCCGGACGTCGCCGCGGACGCGAGTTCCGCGGAGTCCGGCGACAGGACGGAGACGTACACGAACCCCGCGGCCGCGGCGCCCTGCCCGACCGCCGGGGACGCCCTGGGCGGGATCGCCGACTACCCGGCGCTGCTCGTGTGGGACGGACGCACCTATGTCGGCACGGTGCGGGACGCAACCGGACCCGTGGGGACGGTCGTGGGCACCGTGCGGTGCCCTCTCCTGACGATCTCCGAGGACGGCACCCGCGCGGTGTCGCAGCCGTGGCCCGACGGCACCTCCACGCTGCCGGCCGAATCGGTGATCCACGAGGTGCCCGGCGAGGAACCGCGCTGCACGCTCGCCGTCCGGTTCGATGACCGGGACGCCCTCCTGCACGCCCGCGACACCCCCGGCTGCCCGACGCCCTGAGGGCCGACGGGTCGTCCGGACCTCACCGTTGCGGTTCGTCGAACGTGTTGACCATGAACTGGGCGGCCCGGACGAGGTAGTCGCGCAGTTCGGCATCCTCAGGTCCGGGCAGGTCGAGCGAGTCGAGCGCGGCGAGCATGTGGTGGAGCCAGCGGTCCCGCTGTGTGGGGGTGACGGCGAACGGGCCGTGGCGCAGCCGGAGCCGGGGGTGGCCGCGGGTTTCGCCGTAGGTCTTCGGGCCTCCCCAGTACTGCTCGAGGAACATCCGCAACCGGTCGGCGGCGGGACCGAGATCCTCCTCCGGATAGAGGGCTCGCAGCGGCGGATCCTCGGCCACCCCGGCGTAGAAGCGGTCGACCAGCGCCACGAACGTCGCGCGGCCCCCGACCCGGTCGTAGAAGCTGTCAGTCACGGCGTCCATGCTTCCAGACCCGGCGTCCGCCCGGAGCAGCCCTCCGCGTCCGCCCGGCTGCAGCGGGGCAAACCTCACCGGCGCAGCTCCTCGATGAAGATGTCGTTGCCCGGTCCGAGCGGGAGCCCGAAGAAGTAGTAGATCGCCAGCAGCGCCAGCCAACCGAGCCAGAACGGCACGACGAAGGGGAGCATCCCCGACATCAGCGTGCCGAACCCGGCCTTGGGGGAGTACTTCCGCAGGTAGGTGAGCAGCACGATCATGTACGGGTTCATGGGGGTGATGATCTGCGTGGCGGAGTCGCCGATGCGGAACGCCGCCTGCACAAACGCAGGCTCGAAGCCGACCAGCCCGAACATCGGCACGAACACCGCCGCCATGATGGTCCACATCGCCGAGCCGGAGATGATGAACAGGTTCAGCAACGAGCACAGCACGATGAACAAGACGATGACGCCGAAGCCGGTGAGACCGGTGGCCTCGAGGGCCTCGGCGCCGGCGACGGCGATCCACGAGCCGATGCCGGACCAGTTGAACAGCGCGATGAACTGGCCCATGACGAAGGCGAGCACGAGGAACGGAATCATGTCCTTCAGCGCCAGCCCCATGAGACGTGGCACGTCGTTGAAACCCTCGATCGTGCGCGCGGACCGGCCGTACACGTAGCCGCCGACGGCGAACAGGACGAACACGATGAAGACGATCGAGCTGAGTAGCGGCGAGCGCGGCAGGAACCCGCCGGCATCGTTGCGCCAGGGTGAGAACGGCACGACGACGGCGGCGACCATGACGACTCCGGTGACCAGCACGGCCAGCCCGCCGAAACGCAGCCCGCGCCGCTCGTCGGCGGTGAGGGCGTGGTCGACCTCCGCGGCGGTGTCGACGACGACCTCGTTGCCCTCGTCGTCGATGGTGTGGGTGGTGGGTGCGTCCGGATCGCCGCTCTGCTCCGTGGTCGGGACGCCCGTGCGCACCAGCCGCGGCTCGATGACCTTGTCGATGATGAAACCGGCGATGACGCTCAACACGAGCGCTGAGACGATGTTGAAGAAGTAGTTCGACACCGGGTTGACCGGCGCCGCGGCCGCCTGGACGGTTGGCACCGTGGGCAGCACTGCGTTCGTGATGCCGGCGAACAGGGCGTCGAGCGACGTCGGGAACACCGACGTCGAATACCCGGCGCCGGCCGCGGCGAATCCGCCGAGCAGGCCGGCGACGGGGTGGCGTCCCACCGCCTTGAACGCCAGCGCGGCCAGCGGCGGCAGGATCACGAATACCGAGTCGGCCATGATCGAGCCGACGACGCCGAGGAAGCCCACCATGTAGGGCAACAGCCATCGCGGCGCCGCGCCGATGGCCGCGCGGATGCCTGCCGACAGGAAGCCCGTCTTCTCGGCGATGCCGATCGCGAGCAGGATGGGCATGACGGTCACCAGCGGCGGGAAGCCGATGTAGTTGGCGCCGAGGTTCGCGGTGAACCAGGCCATACCCTCCCCGGTGAACAGCCCCCTCACCGGGGTTGCCTCCTCGGCTCCGGGCACCTGCACGGTCACGCCCGCCCACGCGGCCGCCGTGCCCACCACGCCGACGATGCCGAACAGCCACAGGAAGAGGTTGAACGGCTGGGGCAGCTTGTTGCCCGCCGCCTCGAGCCCGGACAGTAGGCGGTCGCTGAGCGTCCGCTTCTCGATGGTGCCCTCGGTCATGGTGCCCTCCTAGGCTGGGGATCAGGTCAAAGGATCAGCTCAGGTCGTCGAACAGGTGCTCCACGTCGACGACGCCGCCGGCGGCGATGAAGTCGGCGTGGACGGCCTCGGCGAGCGAGTCGTCGACGAGGAAATCCAGGGCGGTCGCGGCGAGCCCGTACGCGCCGTCGGCCACGGCGTCCATCGCCGCATCGGACGCCGCCGCCTCGGCGAACTCCCGCGTGTGCAGGGCCACGGACTCATCCGCGATCTTCAGCAGCGGATGAATCCCTGGGACGCGCACGCTCACGTTGCCGAAGTCGGTGGACGCCGCCAGCGTCTCGGGCACGACGCCGAGAGGCAGCGCGCGGCGTCCACGGCTCTCCTGGGCGACCACCCACCGCTGCGTGAGCGGCGCGTTCGTCCGCACCGGCAGCGACGGCGGATGGGTGTCCCACTCGATACGGACGCCCACGCCCGCCATCAGCGCCGCGCCGCGCGCCAGATCCGCGACCCGACGGGAGAGGTCGGCGAGGCTGTCGGAGTACTTCGAACGCACGTACAGGGCCAGCACGGCCGTCTCGGTGATGATGGACGGCCGCGTCCCGCCCTCGAGGATGACCGCGTGGATCCGATCCACCGGCAGCATCTGCTGGCGCAGCAGCCCGATTCCGGTGTACATCAGCGAGGCCGCGTCCAGCGCGTTGCGGCCCATGAACGGCTCCGCGGAGGCGTGCGCGGCAACCCCGGTGAACGTGACCCGGCAGGTGCGGCGGCCGAGCCACGCCTGGTCGGCGAGGTCATGGCCGTAGGAGTGCAGCATGATCGCCGCGTCCACGCCCTCGAGGGCGCCCTCGCGCGCCATGTACTCCTTGCCCGTGTGCCCCTCCTCGCCGGGGGTGCCGAGCAGCACGACCCGGCCGGCGAAGGCGTCCGGCCGCGCGGTGCCGAGCCGGTGCAGCGCGAGGTAGGCGCCCACGCTCGTCGCGCCCATCACGTTGTGACCGCAGGCGTGCCCGATGCCGGGCAGCGCGTCGTACTCGGCGAGGATCGCGACCGTGCGCCCACCCTCGCCCAGGGTGAACTCTGAGCGCAGCGCGGTGTCAAGGCCGTGGACGCCGACGGTCGCTGGCAGCGCGTGGGCGGTCAGCAGCTCGGCGATCCGGCCGACGCTGCGCACCTCCTCGAACGCGGTCTCCGGATCGGCGTGCAGGGCCCTCGCCAGTGTGCGCAGCGCCGGGTGGAGGTCGGCGACGGCGTCGGCCAGCGCGGCGTGGGCGTGGGCGTCCGCGCCCGGGAACTCCGAGGTGACGCGGCCCGCGTCCCGCCGGCGTTGCGCGGTCTCCCGGGCGGTCTGCTCGGAGTAGAAGTGCGACGGCGGGCGGGGGCGATGCGATTCGGGTTCACGAGGGACACTCACCCTGCGACCCTAGTGAAGAGGTGCGCCACCGAAGGTTCCGATTCGGTTACACCCCGGCCGTTCATGATTCGGAGCGGGGGGCTCCCATGCGGTAGGCTCGCCCTTGGCGTGCCCCCTCGCGGGCATTGGCCGCATATGCCCTCCTGCCCCGGGAAGTTCCCGTGGCCGCTGAGACCAGAGGAGGTGGGGATACACGTATGCGTTCCTACGAAATCATGGTGATCGTGCACCCCGACGTCGATGACCGTCAGGTCGCGGGCGTCGTGGAGAAGCCCCTCGACGGCCTGAAGGCCGCCGGTGGCACCGTCGACAACATCGAGCACTGGGGCCGTCGCCGCCTGGCGTACGACATCCAGAAGAAGTCCGAAGGCATTTACGCGGTCATCAACGTGACCGCCGAGCCGGCGGCCGTCTCCGAACTCGATCGCCAGTACACCCTGAACGAGCAGATCATGCGGACGAAGGTCCTTCGTCCCGACCTGCACCACTGACGTTCTCCACAGGTCGGCCTCGGGTTCCTTCCGCACTGTCGGACGGGCCTGCGAGACTGACCCAGAACTCACTCAACACGACCGATTTCGGAGACTGACATGGCAGGCGAAACCACCATCACGCTCGTCGGCAACCTGACCGCCGATCCCGAGCTGCGCTTCACCCCGTCCGGGGCCCCGGTCGCCAACTTCACGGTGGCGTCCACCCCCCGAACCTTCGACCGGGCGACCGGCGAATGGAAGGACGGGGACGCCATGTTCCTCAACTGCGCTGTGTGGCGCCAGGCCGCGGAGAACGTGGCCGAGTCGCTGCAGAAGGGCATGCGGGTCATCGTGCAGGGCCGGCTGAAGAGCCGCTCGTACGAGACCCGGGAGGGCGAACGCCGCACGGTGTTCGAGATTGACGTCGACGAGATCGGCCCTTCCCTGCGTTACGCGATCGCGAAGGTCAACCGCACCAGCGGTGGCGGCGGCGGTGGCGGCTACAACGCCGGTGGCTCCGGGGGCGGCGACAACTGGTCGTCCAACCAGGGCCAGGGCAGCTCCGGCGGCGGGGGCTCCCGTCCGCCGCAGCAGCCTCAGAACGATCCCTGGGCGAGCGCGCAGAGCGACGAGCCCCCGTTCTGATCCATCCACACCCACGTCATTCCGGCTCTCGGCCGGGCTCATGAAGGAGCACCACAATGGCCCCACAGCGCAAGCCTGTGAACAAGAAGAAGATTGCCCCGGCCAAGTCGATCAAGATCGGCCACGTCGACTACAAGGACACCGCGACCCTGCGGAAGTTCATCTCCGAGCGCGGGAAGATCCGCGCCCGACGCGTCACCGGCCTCTCCGTGCAGGAGCAGCGCAAGGTCGCCATCGCCATCAAGAACGCGCGTGAGGTGGCCCTGCTGCCCTACGCGTCCACCGCTCGCTGAGGAAAGGACGGAATCGACATGAAGCTCATTCTGACTGCCGCCGTCGACCACCTCGGTATCGCCGGTGACATCGTTGAGGTGAAGGACGGCTACGGGCGCAACTACCTGATGCCCCGCGGCTACGCCATTCGCTGGACGCGTGGCGCCGAGAAGCAGATCGAGGGCATCTCCCGTGCCCGCGACGCCCGCACGGTGCGCGACAACGAGCATGCCGCCCAGATCCGCGCCCAGCTCGAGGAGCTGAGCGTGGAACTGCCGGCACGCGCCGCCACCGAGGGCCGGCTGTTCGGCGCCATCACGGCCGCGGACGTCGCCGCCGCGATCAAGAAGGCCGGCGGCCCCTCCGTCGACAAGCGCGCCGTCCAGATCGCCAAGCCGATCAAGACGGTCGGCGAGCACAAGGTGGGCGTCAAGCTGACCGAGGCCGTCACCGCGCACCTGCCGGTGAAGGTCATCGCGGCCTGAGGCCACACCGCCTCCGGCGCTGACGTGCCGGGCGAGCATCCACGCCGGTCGGATCCCCGGGATCCGGCCGGCGTTCGCCTATCCTGACGCCATGACGGAGCCCCCCGAGCCGGATTCCGAGCCCTTGGCCGCCCCAGGCGCGGAGCAGCACGCCATCGGTGTGCGCGAGCGCGTCCTGGGCCTCGCAGCGATCACGGCGGTCCTGGTGGCCGCGGGCTTCGGCCTGCAGGCGCTGCGCGCCCCGGGCGGCGCCGTCCCGGCAGCGCTCGCCCCCGAGCCGACGCCGACCTACACGCCCGTCGAAATCCCCGACGCGGCGCGGACGGGCGTCCATCGCTCCGACACCGCCGCCACCGGCACGTACCGCGACGTCAGCCTCACCCTCGACCCCACGACGCCGGCCGAAGCCACGAACGCCTACACCGTGCGGGTCGAGGACGGCACGAACATCGACCCGGACGCCGCTGCTCGCGTCCTCCAGGCCGCGCTCGACGACCCGCGCGGCTGGGCGGGATTCGGACGCAACAACTTCCGGCTCGTGCCCGCGGGTCCCCCCGAGCAGGAGCCGTCGCCCGCGTTCACCGTGACCATCGCCTCGCCGGCCACCACCGACGATCTCTGCGGCCCCGACGCCGCCACCGAGGGACTGTGGAGCTGCACGGTGGGCAAGACCATCGTCCTCAACAGCGACCGCTGGCACTACATGGTGCCCAGCTTCAACAACCTCGATGAATACCGCGCCTACCTGATCAACCACCAGGTCGGCCTGCTCCTGGGCCAGCGGATTGCCTTCTGCACGGTGAACGGCCAGCCCGCCCCGGTCATGGCGCAGCAGGAGCGCGAGCTGGGCGGTTGCCTGCCCAACGCGTGGCCGCACCTGCCCTGATCCACGCGTGACGGATCCGTGACCGAAGTCCCTGCCACGCCGCCGGCCCGGAGTGCGTCCATAGTGGTATGAGCACGCACGCACTCTCGCCCCGTTCCGTCCGCCGTGGCCCCGCTCGCGCCCGTACGTGGTGCGCCGTGGTGACCGCCCTGTTCTGCCTGTTGGCTGCCCTCGCCGGGTGTTCCTCGCCGAGCGCCCCCGGCTCCTACGCCGCCCCCGACGCGCCCCAGGAGGCGGCCGGTGGTGCCGCGGGCGATGTCGCCAGCGGTGCCGCGGGCAGTTCGGCTGAACGCCAGGTGGCGCGCACGGCGTCCGTCAGCGTCGCGACGTCGGACGCCGAGGCCGCGTCGCAGCGCGTCCGTGAGATCGCCGCGGCGCACGACGGCTGGCTGACCTATGAACACCTGAGCGCCCGCGAGGACGGCGCGCGACCCGGCCAGGCGAACATGACCGTCTCGGTGCCGAGCGATCAGCTGGACGCGGCCCTGACCGACCTCGCCGGCGTCGGGACACTGCTCTCCCGATCGATCCAGGCCATGGACGTCACCGACGCCGTGGTCGACAACGACGCGCGCATCCGCAGCCTGGAGGCATCGATCGAGCGCATCAGCGCCCTCATGGAGCGCACGGGCAGCATCGCCGAGATCGCCACCGTCGAGAAGGAGCTTGCCAGCCGCCAGTCCGACCTCGAATCGCTGCGCGCGCAGCGGCAGTACTACGCGTCGATCGTCGAGCGGGCCACGATCGAGGTGGCACTCATGGCGCCGGCGACCGCCTCGGCCAACCCCTTCGTCGCGGGACTCCTGAGCGGGTGGGACGCCCTCGGCGCGTCGGTCCGCGCGGTGTTGGTGCTGCTGGGGGCGCTGTTGCCGTTCGCGGTGGTCGGCGCGGCGATCGCCGCCCCGATCCTCTGGTGGGTCCGACGGCGGCGGGCCCGGTCCGCGCAGGCGTCCGACCCGCAGGCACCGAGTCCGGACGCCGAACCTCAGGCCTGAGGCGTCGCGACCTCGGCCGGATGCGTCTGGCGCGCCATGACGAGGGCACGCCCGACGAGGAACGCGGTCAGCAGGCCGCCGATCGCTGTCCAGACCGGTCCGTCGGCGATGAACAGGCACACCATCGCCGCGAGGGTGGGCACCAGGAACACGAACGTCCAGCGGACGTAGCCGCCGAAGGAGGGCATCCGGACGCCCGCAGCGTCCGCCACCGACTTCGTCATGAAGTTGGGACCGTTGCCGATGTAGGTGATGGCGCCGCAGAAGACCGAGCCGAGCGAGATGGCGATCAGGTAGTGCTCACCGACGCCTGCGACCCGCGGTTCGCCGGGGAGCTGGGCGGCCATCTCGAAGAACGTCGCGTACGTGGGGGCGTTGTCGAGCACGGCCGACAGCCCGCCGGAGAACAGGAAGAACGTCACCTCGGTGAGCGGCAGGCTGGGCGCGATCTGGGCGAGGTAGGCCAAGGCGGGCACCATCGTGACGAAGATGCCCACGAACAGGGCCGCGACCTCGCCGATGGGCCCCCAGGTGAACTGGTTGAGGCCGAAACGCACCTGCTTGCTGCCCAGGAAGAACGAGCATGCGGCGGCGGTGGCGAACACCAACTCGCGCCACGGAACCCACGCGACCAGCCCCGCGTGCCCCGCCTCGATGGCGTGCAGGTCGACAGACGGGATGAACGCCACGGCGAGGATGATCATCGCGAAGAAGAGGAAGTTGAGCCGGCCGACGATGCCGAGCGGACGCCGCGCGCTGGCGTCCCACGCGATGGCCTCAACCGGCTCCCGGGCGTACTCGCGGCGGTCGAGGGCGAAGTAGGTCAGGAGCAGCATTCCGTTCACGAACAGCCACTGAGGAAAGAGGGTGAGCGTCCAGGTGAACGGGACGCCGCGCAGGAAGCCCAGGAACAGCGGTGGGTCTCCGAGCGGGGTCAGCAGGCCGCCGCAGTTGGCGACGATGAGGATCGTGAAGATGACCGTGTGGACGCGGTGCGTGCGCTCCCGGTTGGTGTTGAGCAGCGGCCGGATGAGCAGCATGGCGGCCCCGGTCGTGCCCACGAGCGAGGCGAGGACAGCCCCGAGGGCGAGGAAGGTGGTGTTGTTGCGCGGGGTGGCGCGAATGTCGCCGGTGAGGAAAATGCCGCCGGACACGACGAACAGCGCGAACAGCAACATGATGAACTGGAAGTACTCCACCAGGGCGTGGGCGATCTCCGTGCCGTGCCCGGCGAGGAGGAACCACACGGCGATCGGCAGTCCGAGCGCGAGCGCGACGGCGAGCTTGGTGGTGTTCCTCTCCCAGACGTGCTCGGTGGCGGGCACCAGCGGCAGGATGGCGATCGCGGCCAGGAGCAGCGCGAACGGGATGATGCTCCACCACTCGACGACCATGGTGTTCTCCCTCACAGGACACGGGGTGTGTGGGAGGAAGTCTAGCAGGATGCGCCGCGCCGGGCCGGCGTCCCAGCCACCGCAACGGAGTCGTAACGTGGCGGCGGCGTCAGGCCCTCAGGGCTGGGTCAGGACGGCGGCGGGGTCTCCCGGGTGAACGCGAACGAGCCGAGCGCGCTGGTGGGCGGCAGGTACCCGGGGCGCAGCTCCTCGTCGCCGGCGGCGTCCTCGCCCGCCGAGAAGGGATCCTCGCCGGGAGTGAAGGGGCGGATGTCGTCGCCGAGGGCGGCGTGAATGGCGCGATCGAGTTCGTCGCGCGCCACCTGCTGGTGCTTGCGGGTCTCGGCCATGGGTCCGATCCTAGCCGGGTGCGCTCAGCCCTCGGCCGGGGCGGACGCGGACGGGCTCGGCTCTGCGGGCGTCGGCTCCCCTGACGCCGACGCCTCGGATGCGGTGGGCGTCGGCGCCGGGGAGGTGCTGGCCGACGCTCTGGCCGACGCGGTCGCGGCCACCGGTGCGCCTCGCACCCACGTGC
>JAKDIK010000226.1 GCA_030450535.1 Propionibacteriaceae bacterium | reverse complement strand
GTCTGGGGGCCGGTCGCTCAGCCCCGGCGGTTCAGCCCTCGAAGGTGATGTCGAGGGTCGTCTCGACTGCCGACAGGGCGGCGCTCACCGGGCAGTTGGCCTTGGTGTCCTCGGCGAAGCGACGGAAGTCCTCCTCACTCAGGCCGGGCACCTTCGCCGACACCGCGATGGCGGCGCCGGTGATGCCCGTCCCGGCCACGAAGTCGACGCCGACCTCGGTGTCGATGCGCTCCGGCGGGGTGTCGTTGCCGGCCAGCGCGTGCGCCAGCGCCATCGAGTAGCAGGTGGCCAGCGCGGCCGCGATGAGCTCCTCGGGGTTGGTCGTGCCCTCGCCGGATTCCTCGCGCTTGCCCCACGACACGTCGAACGTCGCGACGCCGGAGGTGGCCAGCTCGGTCGTCCCGGAGCCGTCGGTGAGGCTGCCCTCCCAGTGGGTCTTCGCGGTGCTCGTGGTCGCCATCGTGTACCTCCTTGTTCCTGCGCCGAATCGGACGCCGGCGCACCTCGCCCATCCTTGCCCAACCTCGCCCGTCAGCCAACCCCGCGGCGCGGATGAGGACGCGCGTCAGCCGGCGGTGAACTCGGCGACGGCGTCCGGCAGCCCCTCGGCCGACACCCGCACCCGAATCCGCCCCGGCCCGGTCGTCCGCACGATCGCCTGGGCGCGGCCGTCGTGCGGGGTGCAGGTGGTGGCGTCGAAGCGCTCCTCGGTGCGCCAGTTGCCGGTGCCGAGACCGGCGAGCACCGCCGGGCCGCTCACCGCGACCGAGACGGGGCGCGCCTCGGTGACGCACACCTGCCCCGCCCCGTCGGTGAGCGCGATGGCGACGTACCCGAGGTCGTCGTCGGCGTCCAACGCGGGGCGCTCGGCGACGGCCGCCACCTGGGCCACCGGGCCGGCCGAGCGCAGGGCCGTCCGCCCCACCTCGAGCCCGGCGTCGTACGCCACCGCGAGCAGCTCGCCCGGACGCCACACGGTCTCGAAATCCGCCACGAGCGCCCGCCGCGCGCCGACCGGTGCGCGTCCCAGGGATTCCCCATTGAGGAACAACTCCACCTCGTCGGCGCGCGCGTACACCTCGACCCGCACCGGCGCGCCCTCGAAGCCCGGCCAGGACCAGCTCGCCACGGTGTCGCTCCACTGCCAGGCGTTGGGCTGCGGGCGGGTGTGGTGGTAACGGGCCGGGCGCTGCACGGCCAGGTAGGGCCCCGTGGCCAGGCCGAACGCGATCTCGCGGTAGAACGAGATCGGCGTGCGGAACCCCGTGATGTCAAGGTCGCCGCACCCGGCTGTGAGGCTCGGGTAGCCCAGCCCGTAGGGGGCCACCGCACCGTCCTCGGCGTAGGAATGCGCGCCGATGCCGGCCTCGCCGAGATAGTCCCAGCCGGTCCAGGTGAAGTCGCCGATGACCTGATCGTGGGCCAGCACCTGCTCCCAGTTCGCGGCGATCCGGGTCGGGAACGTCTCCGAACCGACGCTGACGCGCTGCGGGTGGTGCTCGGCGTCGAAGGCGTAACGGTCCTCGGCGTAGTTGTAGCCCATGACGTCCAGCACGGCGGCGGCCTCGTGGACCGCGGCGTCGGCGTCCGGCGTCGTCGCAGCCGCGTTCTGCCCGGCGGCGAAATTCTGGCCGTCGTTGCCCGTGCGATCGGCGAGGCCGCCCATGTACTCGTTGAGGCCGCCGGCCTTCGCGATGAGGTCGGCGACGTCAACCAGGAACAGCATCTGGACGCCGTTGGTCACCGGCCGGGTGGGGTCGAGCGCGCGCGTCGCCTCGGCGAGCTGCCGGCCCAGCAGGCGGCCGTCCGCGCGCCCGAGCTCGAGGATCTCGTTGCCGATCGAGTAGAGCACGACGCTCGGGTGGTTCACCGAGCCGCCCACCATGGCGGCGAGATCGCGTTCCCACCACTCGGGGAAATCGCGGCTGGCGTCGAAGGGCGTCTTCTCCACCCCCCAGGTGTCGAAGGCCTCGTTCATCACGAGCATCCCGAGCTCGTCGCAGGCGTCCAGCAGTGCCTGGGATGCCGGATGGTGCGCGCTGCGGATCGCGGTGAACCCGGCTTCCTTCAGCAGCCGGACGCGGCGCTGCTCGGCCGCTGGATGGGACGCCGCGCCGAGAATCCCGTTGTCGGCGTGGAGGCAGGTGCCGCGGAGCTTGAGCGTCGTGCCGTTGAGGCGAAACCCGCGGTGGGGGTCGACGGAGATGGTTCGCACGCCGAACCGCACGGCGTGGCTGTCGGAGAGTTCGTGGTCGTCGACCACCCGGACCGTGGCCGTGTGCAGGGCCGGGTCGTCGAGCGTCCAGCGGCGCGGCGTGTGGATCCACTGTCGGCGGCGGACGACCGCCGTGGTCCCGGGCGCGATCGTCACCGGCTCCTCGCCGTCGATCAGTGGGGCGCCGTCGGGGTCGTGCAGTTCGGTGCGCACCGTGACGGTGCGCAGGTGCCTCGTGTCGTTCACCACGTGCGCCACCACCTCGACGGCGGCCAGGTCGGTGTCCACCTCGGGCGTCGTGACGCGGACGCCGTCGGGCGCGAGGTGGACGCCCCCGGCGACCGTCAGGTCGACCCCGCGGTGGAGGCCCCCGCCGCTGTACCACCGGCTGTCCAGATGGGTGCGGACATCCACGCGCAGCTCATGGCCGCCGGGGGTCAGCCAGGGCGTGAGGTCGATGTGGAAGCGTGCGTAACCGGAGGGTCGGTGCCCCACCTGGACGTCGTCGAGGTAGACGCGCGCCCCGGCATAGGCCCCGTCGAACGTGAGGTTCACCCAGGCGTCGGCCCATTCCGGGGGGACGTCGAGGGTCCGCAGGTAGCGCCACACGCCGCCGGGGTGGTAGCCGGACGAACCGCCGGAGGGAGCGTCCGGAGTGCGGGTGGCGTCCCTCATGGCGTCGTGGGGCAGACGGACGTCGGTCACCGGCGGGATTTCACCGGTGAACCGGGCGAACGGGCCGGCCGGCGTCGTGACGCGCCAGCCCTCGTTGAGAGGAACGCGGTGGACGGATGGGGCCATGACGGGGTCCTCCTGTGTGTGGCGACGATGACTACCGGGTCGGGCAGGATCGAGCCTACGGCGGTCGTGTGGGGGTCGCGTTGTTGCAATCGCGCTACAACAAGCCGCCGGACGCAGTGGTGCCCCTGTACAGCGCCGGGGAGTTCGCCACACTGGGCGCGTGTTCCTGCTTCGCGTGATGCTGCCCGACCGCCCCGGCTCGCTGGGCGCGGTCGCCACCGCTCTCGGGCACGCCCACGCCGACATCAGCGCCGTGGAAATCGTCGAGAAGGGTCCCGGGTACGCGATCGACGACTTCATGTTGTCGCTGCCGTCGCACGGTAGGCCGGACGCCCTCATCACCGCCTGCGCCGGCCTGCCGGACGTCGAGGTGATGTGGGTGTCGTCCTACCCCGAGAACTGGCGGCTCACCGCCGACACCGATGTGCTGGAGGACATGGTCGCCGACCCCGACCACGCCGAGGACATCCTGCTGCGCGCCGCCCCGGTCGCCTTCCACTGCACATGGGCGATCATCGCGAGTCGCACGGGGGCGGTGGTGGACGCAACCCCGCTCGCCCCGCCGGAGGTGATGCTCGACGAGGCCCACTTCGGCCAGCTCCGGACGCCGCACGTCGCGGCCCTGGCCAGCGGGTGGCTGCCTGGTTGGGGCGAGCACGCCGTGGCGGTCGCTCCATTTCGCGGCAGCCAGAATTCCATCGTGATCGGGCGCCCCGGGCCCGAGTTCCGGCGCTCCGAACTTGTCCGGCTGCGCCACCTCGCGATGCTGTCCGATCTGCGGTTGCCCGCGGGGTGAGTCCGCGCCCGGGTGGCGGCGTCGCTGGCTGGGTGGGCGACACCCGGGCACGCCAAGCTCTCTTCCGGCGCAAGCCAGAGGTGGACGACGCGGACGGGAGCCGGCAGGTGGACGACGGCTGTCGTCGCGACCCCAGACATCCCCTTCCCCTGCCAGCACCAACACCATCACCAACAGCAACATTGGGTGCCGATCCCTCAGAAGACGCGGTCCACATTTTGGTGGGGATCGTTGCTTGACGGGGGATGTTCGACTATTATTAGAACATGATGATGGTTCTTGGCAGTCTGGCGGACGCCCTAGCGGCGCTCGACCACGCCACCGCCGAGATCCGCGCCGGAGAGGTCGCCCAGATGATCGCGATCGCCCGCGCCTGCGACCTGTACCAGATCACCGACCACACCATCGTGGAGGGCAGCGAACGACTCGTACGCCTCGGCGGCGACGGCACCCCACTGGTCGGGGAGTTCCTCACCGCCGAAATCGCACCCCTCCTCGGCGTCGGCATCGACAGCGCCCGCCGACGCATCGCGTCCGTGCTCAACCTGCGCCACCGCCACCCCGTGCTGTGGCACCACGCCACCACCGGCGCCATCCCGTGCTGGCAGGCGCTGCTCGTCGCTGACCAGTGCCACACCGCCGGGTTGAGCGCCGCAGCCTGCAGCATCGTCGACGGCCACTGCGCGACCGCGCTCGCGTTCCAACCCTGGACACGCGTCCGGCGACAAATCGACCGCTGGATCATCGCCGCCGCCCCCGAACTCGCCGCCCAACACGCCCACGATGCCGCGCAGGGACGCCGCGTCACCATCCATCCCATCGTGGACGGCCACACCGACCTGACCGGACGCCTCGACCCCGGCGACGGCATCGCCCTCGACGACGCCCTCGACCAGATCGCCGGAGCCCTGCCCTCCCACCTCC
>JAKDIK010000435.1 GCA_030450535.1 Propionibacteriaceae bacterium | reverse complement strand
TCAGGCGAGATTCACGTCAGGCACGGGGCGTCGGGGCGGACTGGCGACTCAGGCGAGGTTCGCGACGAGGTCGTCCGCCCACTGCATCAGCGAGCGTGGACCGCCGTACACCCAGATGTGCAGCGCGACCGGATGCACGTTGCCGGCCCGGACGGGGGCCAGGCCCTCCCAGAGCGCGTTGCCCTGGAGCGCGGCGATCGGGTCGGCGTCGTCGTTGGCCCAGGAGAGGATGCGGGTGTCCTCGGGTAGGTTCGTGAGGGCCTCGAGATCCCAGGAGCCGATGCCCCACGCGTCGTCGCCGGGCTCGGTGTAAGCGTTCGTGAGGCCCAGCTGTTCGCCGACCGCCCCGGGGACCGAACGGGTGGCGTGCATGCGTAGGTCCGCCGTCGAGCCGGTGACGTTCATCCAGGTGAAGATGTAGGGCGCTGTGGTGCCTTCGAGCGCGGCCGCCGAGTCGGTGAGCTTGGCGTCGAACTCGGTGAGGATCTCCTCGGCCCGCTCCTCGCGGCCCAGCAGGGTGGCGACCGCGCGGAAGTTGTCGCGTACGTTCTCCAGCGGTCGGGACGCGTCGGCGCCCGTGAGCAGCACGACAGGTGCGATCTGCTCCGCCTGGGCGATGGCGTTCTCGGGGATCGAGCCGTTCACGCCCAGGATGAGGTCGGGCTCCGCCGCGGCGATCGACTCCAGGCTGGGCTCGGTGCGCAGGCCGACGTCGGCGGTGCCGTTCGGCAGGGTCACGGAGCTCACGTAGCTGGCGAAGCCCGTCGGATCGGCGACGGCCACCGGCTCGACGCCGAGCGCGAGCACGTCCTCGGTCGGCCCCCACTCGAGGGTCACGACGCGGGTGGCGGGGGCGTCCAGGCTCACCGTGACGCCACGGCTGTCCGTGACGGTGATCGCGCCCTGAGCCGCCGTGGCGGCGTCCGTCGGCGCGGTGGTGGGTGAGCCCCCGGCGGTGGTGGGAGCCTCGGTGGTGCCGCACGCGGTGAGCGCTCCGGCGGTGAGGGCGAGCCCCATGAGGGCGCGACGGGTCAGGGGCATGGTGGATCCTTCGGGTTGGTGGGAGGGGATGGGTCAGGCGGTGAGGAGCTCGGCTGAGTCGAGCCGGTGGCGCGTGAGGCACTTGGGCAGGGGCCGAATCTGGAGGTAGCCCTCGCTGTCGCGCACGTCGATGCCGACGCCGTACGCGCGGGTCAGGCGGTCGGCGGTGAGGACCTCGGTGGGGGAGCCGGACGCCGTCACGCGTCCCTCGACGAGCAGCGACACGTCGTCGGCGACGGCCGCCGCGTGGTTGAGGTCGTGGAGGACGACCCCCACGGCGACGCCGTGATCGTCGGCGAGCGTCCGGATCAGGTCGAGCAACTCGGACTGGTAGCGCAGGTCGAGGTGGTTGGTGGGCTCGTCGAGCAGCAGCACGTCGGTCTGCTGGGCGAGGCAGCTGGCCAGCCAGACGCGCTGCAGTTGTCCGCCGGAGAGCTCGTCGACGCGGCGGTGGGCGAGCTCCGCGATGTCGGTGAGG
>JAKDIK010000045.1 GCA_030450535.1 Propionibacteriaceae bacterium | reverse complement strand
CCAAACCCGACCCGACAACCTCGGCCCCCTCGCCAGGCGCTCCCACCGCGCCAAAACCCACGGCGGCTGGCAAGTCAACCAGCCCAGACCCGGCCACTACCAATGGACCTCCCCCGCCGGCTACACCTACACCGTCACCCCCGAAGGCACCACCCGGACGGGGCTCCCGGTCTGAGCCCGATCGGCTCCTCCACGCTCAACCGGCGCGCTCCCAGTCGGCGATCGGCCCCGGGACGACCCGGAACAACGGATGGACCCGCGCGTCGGCGTCCGCCTGAAGAACCGGGGCGTGTTCGGGGCTGCGCTCACGCAGTTTGGCGAGCAGGTGCTCGCGCTCGAAGGCGACCTGGCCGGCGGTGACCTCCACCACGCCGGGCCAGCGATCCACGGCGTCGATGCGGGTCGGATCGAAGCGGTAGTCGCGCGCGAGCGATTCGGCGTGGATGCCATCCAGGAAGGACGCCAGCGCGCCCAGCGGGTCGGGCGTTGCCCTCCAGCGCGTCAGCTGGGGGTGCTGGGTGTAGCCGCGGGTCCGCCCGGCGAGAACCGCCTGGGCCAGGAGTCCCTCACGCCACTGGGCGGTGAGGCCCGAGGCGTCCAGATAGCCCGGGTGCAGCGACCACAGTCTCATGGGGCGGATCATCCCACGACGGCGGCCCGGCCACCGTCAGCCGACGCGGGTCACCTCGATCAGGAAGCTGTGCTCCGGCGGCATCCACGGCGCCCGGATGCCGGCGCCACCCAACACCGCACCCGACAGCACCACACCGTCGCCGCGCGCCCAGGCGGGCTGGCGCTCGTCCGGCAGGAACTGCGGACCCGTACGGCGGACGAGGTAATCCGTGCCCGGGTCGAGCCCCGGCAGCACCCACTCCCCCAGTCCGTTCACGTCCGGGTGCACGTTGACGCCGAAGCTGTAGATCGCCTTCTCCGGCGTCACCACGCCATAGGAGTACACACCCTCGTCCGGGCGGTCGGCGCGCACCATCACCCCGCCGAGCAGGACCTCCCGGTGCTCCTTGAACCAGGCCACGTAGGCCCCGAGCAGGCCCAACTCCTCCTCGGACGCCTGCGCGAGATCCCACTCGATGCCGAGGTGGCCGAACACGGCGACCGACCCGCGGAAGAACAGGTCGTGCGTCCGGAACGTCGTGTGCGAGCGTCCGGACGCGATGTGGCTGCCCATGAGCTCGGGTGGCAGCAGCTGGGCCGTCCAGCGGTGCATCTGCTGCCGTTCCAGCGGGTCGATGCAGTCCGAGACCCACACGCGATCGCAGCGGCTCATGACCTCCAGGTCGATCCGGCCGCCCCCGGACGCGCACGCCTCGATCTCCAGTCCGGGGTGCGCCGCCTTGAGCTCGTCGACGAGCCGGTAGAACGCCTGCGTCTGACGGTGGACGCCGGGAGCGCCGCTCGGCATCGATCCGGCCTCCACGAGATCGCGGTTGTGGTCCCACTTGATGTAGTCGATGGCGTACTCGTCCAGCAGCGCCATCATCTGGTCGCGGACGTGGCGATAGGCGTCCGGCAGCCCGATGTTGAGCACCTGCTGGTGGCGCGATTCGACGGGCCAGCGGCCACCGCCGGGCTGCATGACCCACTCGGGATGGGCCCGGGCGACGTCGGAGTCGGGGTTGACCATTTCCGGCTCGAACCACAGCCCGAACTCCATGCCGAGTTCCTTGACGCGGTCGATGAGGGGGTGCAGGCCGTTCGGCCACGCGTCCGGGCTGACGACCCAGTCGCCGAGGCCGGCAAAGTCGTTGCGGCGAGCGCCGAACCAGCCGTCGTCCAGCACGAAGCGTTCGACGCCGAGGGCGGCGGCCCGCTCGGCGAGATCGAGCAGCCGGTCGAGGTCGTGGTCGAAGTAGACCGCCTCCCACACGTTGATCGTGACCGGACGCGGAGCCGCGGGGTGGTGCGGTCGCGAGCGCAACCAGCGATGAAAACGCGCGGCGACGGCGTCCAGTCCCACGCCGTAGCTGCCGTAGATCCAGGGCGAGGTGTACGTCTCGGCTTCGGCGAGGACGCCCTCTCCGGGCAGCAACAACTCGCCGCCGCCCATGACCTGCTCGCCGGACTGAAGGCGTTCGGCGTAGTGAATGTGGTTTCCGGACCAGGCGGTGTGCACGCTCCAGATCTCACCGCCGGCGAAGCCGAAGCCGGGCGTCCCGACGTGCAGGAGGTAGGCCGAGTCGGCGCCGGTGCGGCCGTGGCGGGCCTCGCGCCAGTGGGTGCCGACCTGGAGCGCGGCGTGCTGGGGGGCGCGCTCCTTGGACCAGCGGCCCGCGAAGTCGAGGATCTCGCGGGCGCGCGACGGCACGGGGAGCGCGACGAGCAGCTCGTTGACCTCGTAGGCCTCGGCGTCCAGGTTGGTGAGGGACGCCCGCGCGCGGACGAGGCCAGCGGGCAGCATCTCCATGTCGATCTCGAGGCGGAGGGCGGCGTCCGGATCCTCCGACGTGACCCGGACGAGCCCGGGTCCGTGATCGGTGTTCGCCGTGACCCGGTCGCCGTCGAGGGTGACAGCGGTGGTGCGCCAGTCGGGCGACCAGGCGGCACCGCGGCGCGAGCCGGTGAGGCCCGGACGCCCCTGCCAGCCCGAGCGCCCTTCGGGCAACAGCGCCACATGGGCGGGCTCGTCGGGCGCGTTGCCGAACACGAGCGGCTCCTGGGCCAGGGCGAGAGCGTCCAGGGCTTCGGACGCGAGCGGACCGGGATCCGCGCCCCAGTGGAGGACGACGGGCAACCGTTGGGACGCCACGTCCAGCACGAGGGCGACGCCGTCGGCGTGCAGACCGATGCGGACAGGGGCAGCAGGCTCGGGCGTCGAAGTCACGGGTCCAACGCTATCGACAACGGCTGGCCGATTCTCCGTCACTACTGCTGAGCTGAGCGGGAGAAGGCGTGCTGGGGCCTACCGTGGACACGTGGGTGCCACCGGAGGCGTCCACCGCGATTCTCGTTTCAGGGGAGGTGGCGATGACTCCACGCCGAAGTTCGGTGGGTGGCCCGTTTGTGCTGGTCGGCTGGGGGTACCGAAGTGCCGCCTGGCTCGAGGCCGCCCGGGGCATCGGAGTGGACTGCGCGGGCGTCGTGGTACGGACGCCGCGGGAGACGCCGGTCCCCACGTTCGATTCCCTCGCCGACGCGCTGGACGCGACGGGCGCCCGGTTCGTCGTGGCGTCCGTCTCACCGGACTCCGCGCCGGGCGTCATCCGCGCGGCGGTCGCCCGCGGCGTCCCGATCCTGAGCGAAACACCCCCCGCGGGCGACGCCGACGCGCTGCGCTCGCTCTGGGAGGACGTGGGCGCCTCGGGACGCGTGCAGGTCGCCGAGCAGTACCCGCGCTACCCCTCCCACGCCGCACGGCTGGCGCTCGTGGCGTCGGGCGTGATCGGGACACCCACGCAGTCCCAGGTCTCGTCGACGCAACTCCACCACGCGGTCGCGCTCATGCGGGCGTACCTGGGCGTCGCCCCCGGCCCAGTGCGCATTCTCGCCACGACCACACGGGCGCCGCTGCTGCAGCCCCTGTCGCGCGCCGGGTGGACGGGGGCGGGCGCTCCCGATCTCGCCACCACCACGCACGCCGTCCTCGACTTCGGCTCGGGGCGCAGCGGCGTCTACGACTTCACCGACGCCCAGACCCGCAACCTGCTGCGATTCCGCCGGTTGGTCGTGCGCGGGACCCACGGTGAGTTGGACGGCGACCGCGTGGTGGCCTGGGGCGGCCCCGAGACCGTGCTGACCTCGGGCATCGAGCGACGCCAGTCGGGCCACGACCTCGACATGTCGGGGTACGACAGCGAGACCCTGAGCCACGGCGGCGTCGTCCTGTGGCGCAACCCGTGGCCCGGCCGGCACTGGTCGGACGATCAGCTCGCCACGGCGTCCCTGCTGGCGGCGATGGCCGCCTGGGTCGAGGGCGACGGCCTCGAGCCCTACCCCCTGCGCGAGGCGTGCCAGGATGCGGCCGTCGGGCTCGCGATCGAGCGCTCCGTCGCCACGGGCGGCCCGGTCGAGCTGGACGCCGAGCCCTGGTGGGACGGGCTGGCGTAGCCGCGGGTGGCTCCGCCGGAAGACACCCCTTGTCGGTTGATGAGCCCTTCATCCTCGGCCTGCCTGGGATCGACCACCGGGACCCCGCCGACACTCAACCTTCTGACACCAAAGAGGGGTCAGCAACCGCCGCGGCTGTCAGGAAGTTGAGTGTCAGCACCGCCGGGGCGGACGGGGCGGACCGGGGTCCCGCCCCGAGGACCACGGCACAGCATCCTGAACTGGCCGCGTCCTGTCAGTGCCAGGACGAGAAGCGTTCGGCGACCTCCTGGTAGGTGGCGGCCCCACTGGCGATGGCGATCACCCCAGTGAGAACCCGTGCAACTCCTCAAGAGGCGACAGTTCCCCTCCGACGCCAGCAAGGACACCGAGCCGCTCCTCCTCGGTGAGGAAGCCCGTCATCGGCGACACCTCGCGCCGATACCGCCCGTCGATGTATCGACCAGGACGCGGTGAAGGTCGCGCAGGCTGCGACGGTCGATGAGCTCCTGCCAACGATCGACATTGCGCTCATGAACAGGACCCTGGACGTTGGAACGCACCCGGTCGAGGGTGTCGACCTGCAGCCCGAGGCTCGCCAACAAGAGATCCAAAGTGCGCTCCGACGGCTCCAGGCGCTAGTTTTCTGGCGTGACGACAGAATACTATCGTCCTGTTAGGATGCTGCCGTGGATCTGAGCAGCCCGGTTGCCTCCCTGATCCCCAGCATGGACGGGGTTGTCCTTGCCGTGCTCGCTGGGACGCACAGCGCGATGGGTCCCACCCGAATCCACGAACTCGGCCATCGCGGTTCACGCGCTGGCGTTTCACTGGCGCTGGACCGGCTAGTCAACCAGGGCCTCGTACTGGCCGAACCCACAAACTACGGCCACACCTACCGGCTGAACCGCGAGCATGTCCTCACCCAGGCCGTCCTCGCCGCCGCCGAGGCCCGGGAGGAGTTCCTGCGACGGCTCACCACAGCCTGCCGATCCCTCCATCCCGCGCCGGTGTCGGTCGCACTGTACGGATCGGTCGCCCGCCGCGAATCCGGAGACGCGAGCGACGTCGACCTGCTCATCGTCGTCGACAACACTCACGACCGTCACGCCACCGAGTGGACCGACCAAACCGACCAATTGGCCCGACGCGTCCGCGCCTGGACAGGCAACCGGCTCGAATCGATCGTCGTGGACGCCCAACACCTGGCCAGACTGGCGATTGCCCATGACCCGCTCACGCTCTCACTGCGCGAGGACGCGGTCACCCTCGCCGGAACAGACCTGCGCGAACTGCTCTACCACGCCGTTTCCACCAGACGGCACAGCGAGTCATGACACCCAAACAGCAGCGGTCCCGGTCCGGCGGCATGACCGAGGCCCGCAGGCGCGCCGCCATCGCAGCGAGCTACCTTGAACTCGCCGAGGTGGCCGCCGCCCAAGATGGGCCGGCGGTCAACACCTCCATCGGCAACGCGGTCCTCGCAGGCATCGCTGCCGGGGACGCGATCTGCCTGGCAGCGATCGGTGAACGCTACGCCGGACAGGACCACAACGCAGCCGCCGACTTCCTCGAACGCGTCGACCCTGCACTCGGCCGCCGGCTCCGCAGCCTCGTCGGATTGAAGTCCGCCGCCCACTACGGCGACAGCATCCTCACAACGACTGACCGGACCGCGGCTCTTCGCCACACCACAGCACTCACCGAAGACGCCAAACGGCGCACCACCTGACAAGCGATCACCCTGCTCGAGGTTCACGACACAGACGGCGAGGGCGCGCGGCGTGCACCCACGGGATCTGTACGCCTGGAGGGATACCGGGCAGATCGAGAAACTCTCGCCCGGAGTGTTCCGAAGGGCGGACGCGCCGCCGGCGTCCTACCCGGCCGGCCCAGCATCAACAAGACAAGCTCCCGGAGCCGGGGGGTCACCGAGGAGGTGCGGCGTCATCGCCGCCAGGCAGGGCCGACCTCAAGGCGTCCCGCACCACGGCCATCGCGGCCACGTAGCTGGTGAACGGCGTGCGCGCGCCGGGCGTCCGGCCGAGCTGCTTGTCGAAAGCGGCCGACCACCCCGGGGCCGGCTCGTCCAGGGTGGCAGGCACGATCATCCGACGCACCCGCTGCTGGACGCCGACTGCCGCAGCGAGAGCCGCCCGGTCGAACGAGAGCTGGTCGACCATCATGGCCAGGTCATACAGGTCGCGGTACCGGGTCGACGGGCCACTTCCGT
Organism: Propionibacteriaceae bacterium; assembly: GCA_030450535.1. GTDB lineage: Bacteria > Actinomycetota > Actinomycetes > Propionibacteriales > Propionibacteriaceae > Propioniciclava. Next base: position 6,360 of record JAKDIK010000045.1, on the reverse strand, counting down.
AGCTGGCGTACAGGGCGCACAGCTTGTCGGCCATCTGGTTCTCGACCGCATACAGCCGCGCCGGGATCGTCGCCGGATAGCCGGGCAACACCGCGAAGTCCCCGCGAGGCACCTCGACCTCGTCTGGCTCTGCGTTGAGGATGATGTCACCCGAGAGGTCGATGTTGAAGGACTCGACGGCGGTCGTGCCATCGAACACCGTCACCTTCACCCGGGCCACCTCGATGTCCTCGCCGTCCCCGAGCGTGGAGTCCCCCACCCGGAACGTGTACCTGCCAGCGGTGTGACCGTCCATCTGCTCGTGCAGGACGCCGGCGGCGAACGTGGGACTGCGGTCACCCAGGCGGAACAGGTCGAGGTCCAAGGTGCTCCGCGAATGCTCCAGCCGGCACAACAGGTTGGTGCCACCCTTCAGCACCCACGAGTCGTGGCCGGCCAACCCGGCCAGGAACAGCATCCGGAAGAACGTGTTGTATGTGGCGCGCGGGTCCGCCCCGCGCTCCCGGGCGTCGTTGGCCAACCGTTGCCGCAGGCTGGCATGGCTCACGGGCGGCGCCAGTTCGGGCAACGCGCGGCCAAGGACCGGCGACCGGGCCACATCGGGGCGCGCAACCAGCCCCCGGCCGATTGCATCCATCGTCAGGTCGCGCAACTGGCTGTGCTCCCAGCGTCCCGAGGAGGCCAAGTCCTCCAGGGTCCGCCGCGGGGTGGTGACCGGCAACCCGTCGATCCACTGGTACTCCTTGGCCGCCAGCGTCCTCTGGTGGACCGACACCCCCACCTGCCGGGTCTGCAACCGGCGGGACGCGGTCAGGTGCACCCCGCCGGCAGACAGGTCCCCGATCCCGTGGATCGCAGCTGCGGTCTCGTCCGAAACCACCACCGAGTCAGCACCCGATCGCCGCTCCCCCGCCGTCCGGGTGGGATCGGTGGCCAGCCACTCCGCCCGCACCTCTTCGAACGCGTCCGACGGCACGCCGGGCATTACGTGCACTCCTTGCCGGACTCGCCGAACCAGGCCCGCCTCGACCAACCGGGCCACCTCCAACCTGGACACCCCTACCGCACCAGCCTGAGCCGTGGTGAACATCCCCCACTGCCCGGCCGCAATCCCGGCCAACAACTCCACCACCAGGCGCCTTTCCACGCTGCGATTGTATCTCATTTCGATACAGTTGCAGAGGCGCCGTGGCAGGGACGACGTTCGCGCGGGACAGGTTGCCCTCGTCCTTCGCGGCGTCAAGCGCGTCGTCGAACTGCTCGGCAGTCACGTTGTCGGTCATCTGGTAGATGCTGCGCGTCAACTCCCCCTTGGGTGGGTAGTCCGATGGGCTGGATATCGCGGTGTTGGCGAACACCGCGATATACGCGGACGACTTGGTCGCCGCGCCGGTAGTCCGATGCGGGTCCGCCGAGTCCGTGTCTCGTCCCCACGATGACCCCGTCGGCCTGGCCCTTGCGGATCGCCTGACCCACGCCACGCTCGGCGCGCCGGACCATCTCCTGCGCGTCAAGCCGAAGGGGGGTTGGCGCGCCGGCGCAATAGCGGGAGAATCCCCGCATGACTCAACGCGCCCGACTTGCAGCCGCAACCCTCGCCGTACTGCTGGCCGGGTGCAGCGCCCCCGCCACGACCGTGCAGACACCGGCGACACCCACGGCGAGCCCCATCACATCAGCGCCGACTCCCACCCCGACTCCCACGCCCACCAAGCCGGCCGTCTTGAACGTGGGAGACACCTTCACGACCGCGAATGGCACCACGATCCAACTGCTCGAAACCAAGACCATCACACGGCCCGACGACACCACACCCCTCGCCGTCCTCGTCAAGACCTGCGTCGCGGACGGCGGAAGCCAACCCGTCGGCCTCAGTTGGGAGCCCTGGACCGCAGTCGGGCCGGACGGCGAGCAATACCCAGTGGCAAACGACCGATACGGCGACGATCCCAAGCCCGAGTACCCGTGGGACGACGACACCCAGGACCGCCGCGGTACCTGCGTAAAGGGTTGGCTCGTCTTCACCAATAACGCCGGCGAGGAAATCACCCGCATCGCCTACGCGAGCCAATCCGGCCGCGTCTCCTGGACCCTGGGCTGACTGACAGCACCCCGAGCGGGATTCACCGAGGCGTATCCGCGGCGCGCCGTTCTGGCGCTGAGCTACTCATCGTGGGCCGAGTACGCCGCGGTTGAGTTGCGGCCGTCCGAGGGGCTGGCCGCTTAGGTGCGCCGTCAGCTGGTGGCGATGCTGTCCGCACAGGGATGAGCACCCGGGCAATCACACCGACCGCGGGGGTGAACCACGAGACGGTGGTGCTCGACCGGCAGGTGGTACCCGATGTACCACCTGCCCCCGAGCCGCAGGTGATCCCTGCCCCGGCCGCGCCGCCCTTCACATCGCCCGCGCCGTCGGCACCCAAGGTGTCCAGCTTGGACACCCCTGCCGGGAAGGTCCGCAAGGGTGTGAGTCAGATTCACCACCCCTGGGGGCGGTCTCAACGGGAAGACGTCAACGCGCGGCCCGCACGGACGCACAGACGCCCCCGACCCGCATGGGGCCGGGGGCGTGCGAGCGACCTCGTCAGCGGGCGTCCGCCTCGACCAGCGCCGCGGCGTCCATGAGAGCTTGCGCAAGCTCACGCGCCTGAGCTGCCGTCAGTTCCCCCATCGCCGTGCGCGCCGAGGAACACTATGGCGGCCTCCCTACGACCAGACTCGACAAACTCCACCTGCTCCACCTCAACGAGTTCGACAGCCTCCAGAGCGCTCGTCCTCATATGGAGGAACGTACCAAGGGTGGGCGAATCGCCGCCCCGCTTGTGAACCTCCCTGCACCACGAGGGGCAGACGGGCATCCTGACCATCTCCGCACTCATCGCGCGGTCCCGCACTGTGACCCCGCGGCGTCCATGAGCGCTCGGGCGAGCCGGCGTGCCTCGGCCGCCGTCATGCCGTCCGAGCCCGCGTCGGCCTCGCTCAGCACGGCAGGGCCGGAACCGGGCGCGAGGGACAGGCCGTTGCCGTCGGGGACGAAAGCGGCCTCCTGGCCCACGCTCACCGCCCAATCGGGAGTTGAGCCGAAGTCGCGCCCGTGGTCAACGCGGAGCGCCCCGTCGTGCCACTGGGGATTGTGCTGGGTGCCGTCGCACCACACTGGGCAGGCGAGCGGGCGAGGCTGGGTGTCGGTGGTGGTCATGGTGGGTACTTCCTCTCGGTCATCGAGCGGGAGGCATAGGGCACGATAGGGACACGAAGGCCCTGAATCGTCGAACCAATCATGCGCTGACTACGCGTTTCACCGGTCGGGGCGACAGGACTCGAACCTGCGATCTCCTGCTCCCAAAGCAGGCGCGCTAGCCACTACGCTACGCCCCGGTATCGAGGAACGAGCCTACCCCACCCATTCCACGGGGCCGAACGCCGGCCGCCGACGCCGGCACCGCGATCGGGGATCAGGCCCCGATCTCGCCCATCAGCAGCCACGCGAGGCCGTCGTGGGTGGGGTGGAGGCGGTCGGCGTGGTCGGCCAGCAGCAGACTCGCGGCCTTCTCGGACGCCCCCGTCGCGGCCTCGCGGATCGCCCAGTGCTCCGGCACCATCCGCAGCAGCGCGACGGCCAGGCCGGCGTCCGCCTCGGGCAGCCCCACCGGCTGGCCGGGGAGCGCCCCGCCCAAGCGGTTGACAAAGCCGGCGGCCACCGGAGCCCACTGCGCCTCGGCGAGGTTGCGCAGCACGGCGTTCTCGAGTCCCGACAGCGCATCGTCGGCGGCCCGCTCGAAGACGGCCACCAGGTCGAACGGCGGCAGCCCGGCCCGCATCGTCCCCAGCCACAGCCGGGTGCCGACCACGGCCAGCCCGGGCTGGTAGGGCAGCGCCGTCACGACCTCGCAGGCTGCCTCCAGCAGCGCCGCGTCCCGCGTCTCGTTCGCGATCACGCCGGCGATCGCCGGCCCGAACACGCCCTCGCGTGCCAGCCAGTCCTCGCGCTCGAGCCAGTCCAACGTCCGCTCGGGGTCGGTCGTCCAGCGGCGTGCCAGCGCCCCGGCGACCACGGCGGCGCTCGCGGGGGCGCAGGCCGAGGGCCGGCGTCCGGTGATATCGGCGACCAGGTCGGCCACCAGGGCGGGGACGTCCGGCGTGAACGACACCCGGAGCCGCTGGACGCCCCGCACGCCATGCACCGTGACCTCCCGATGTCCCGGCTCGGCCGTGAGCAGCGCGTCGGTGCCCAGCGTGGTCAGCTCGACGCCGGGACCGGGCGTGAGGCCGAGGTCGGGCGTCTGCAACAGCAACTCATCCCCCGGACGCACGACGAGGTTCGGCAGCCACGCCGGCAGCGCGCTCGCCGCGGCGTCCGGCTCCGCGATGGCCGAGAACTCCAGCGTCGTCGCGTGCCGGCCGTGGCCGCGCAGCGCTCCGGTCGGGTGGGCCAGGTGGAACGCCGCCACACCCGGCCCGAGTCCGTCGCCGCGACGATCGGTCGCGAGGAACACCGGCGCGGTTTGGGCCGCACGGAGGAAACCCCGGCGGACGCCCACGAGCAGGCAGGGCTCCCCGCCGGAGGCCGGTGCCACGACGACGAAGCCCTCGGTGTCGGACGTCCAGGACCACGCGGCCCATCCGGACGCCGGTGTCACGGCCACGCCGAGCGGCGGTAGCGCCTGTTCGGTGGCGGTGGTGTTGTCGAGCGTGACGGTGGTCGTCCAGCCGGTGTCGTCGGGGGTGTGCCGCAGGCGGGCGTCGAAGGCGTCCGTGCGGGTGAACCGCACCTCCTCGTCGTCCGGCTCGAATCCCGCCACCGGGTCGCCCGGCAGCCCGAACGCGAATTCGACAACCGGGGCGCTCCCCCGCCGCAGCAGTAGGCCGCGGCCGCCGCCGGTCACCTGGCAGGCGAATGGCCAGCTCACGCGACCACCTCGCCGCGCGAGCCGGGCGCCTGACAGACGGGGCACCAGTACAGGTGACGCCCGGCCAGATCGGCGGTCGAGACGGGCGTGCCGCACACGTGACATGGCAGGTGGGCCCGGCGGTAGACGTAGACCTCGCCCCCGTGCCGGTCCACGCGGGGATCGCGACCCATGGCGTCCGGGGTGTGCTCGTCGGCGACGGTGTCGATGCGGCCGACATCGACCGCCGCGCGCATGAGCACCACCAGGTCGGCCCACACCGCATCGAACACCGCGCGCGGCAGGTCGGCGGCGGGCAGGAACGGGTCGATGCGGTGCCGGTACAGCACCTCGGCGCGGAAGATGTTGCCCACGCCCGCGAACGCCTTCTGATCCATCAGGACGGCCGCGATCGGCTTCCTCGACCGATGGACCACCTTCCAGGCGCGCTCCGGATCGGCGTCCGGTCGGATCGGATCGGGTCCGGACGCCGCCACGACGGCCTCGCGTTCGTCCGGGGTGATGAGCCGGCACCACTGGGGTCCGCGCAGGTCGGCCGCCGTGACGCCGTCGGTGATGCGCAGCCTCAGCGTGGCGGGATTCGGAGGCGGAAATTCCTCGGTGAACCACAACTTGCCGATGAGCCCGAGATGGATCCACACCGTGCCCGGTGCGAAGTCGATCAGGAGGTTCTTGCCCACCGAGTCGGCGCCCGAGAGCACGTGGCCATCGAGCAGCGCGGCGGCGTCCGCGAACCGTCCCTGGGGGCTGGATACCGACACCGGGCGCCCCCCGAACGCGTTCATCAGCGCCCTGGCCAGGCGGTGCGTGACGTGGCCCTCCGGCACGGCGGTCCTCCTCCGGTAGTCGAGTTCTGGTGATCCACGCTGCTCGGGCGCCGAGTCTACGCGTGGCCTCCGACACGCTCTGCGGCCGCCCGGACGCACGCCCGCTAGGATGCCGAGCGTGGTGAGCGAGCCGACACCCCAAGGCCCCGACGAGGAGCAGAAACCCTCCGCGCTGAAGCGCGCCCAGAAAACCTACGGCCTGGTCTCCGATATCATCACTCCGCAACGCATCGGCCTGTTCCTCGCGTTCGCCCTGCTGGCCGGCATCGGACTCTTCGGCGGGTGGGACGCTGCCGTCACCGAGGTCGACACCGTCCCGCGCGGCGAGCCCAGCGTCGCCGCCGCGGCGGCCCCGTTCGAGGTCACGTTGCGGCGCGTCCGGTATGGGAACTCCCTCGACCCCGTGTTCCGGGCCCGGGACGGCGTCCGGTACTGGTTCGTGAGCATGGACGTCGTCAACACCTCCGACCTGCCCGTCGAACGCTCCATCCTCACCGACGACGTCACCGTCGACATCCCTGGCCTGGCCGCCAGCGCCCCCGGCCGCCGCCCGGAGTCCCGCACCGTCCGTCTCAACGACAGCCTCGACCAGCGCACCTTCCAGCCCGACGTCCTCACCCCGA
>JAKDIK010000044.1 GCA_030450535.1 Propionibacteriaceae bacterium | reverse complement strand
GTCACGGCTGTGATGCCGAGCACGCTGAGCGCCACGAAGTACAGCGCGTGGACCAGCGTGAGGCCGTCCAGGTAGCCCACCGAGAGTTGGCGCATCAGCTCCACCCCGTGCCACAGCGGCATCGCCTTCACGAACCACTGGATCGGCTCGGGGTACACGGTGATCGGGTACAGGGTCGCCGAGAACAGGAACATCGGCAGCAGCACCATCGGCACCAGGTCGAGCTGCTGGAAGCTCTTCATGAAGCTCGTCACGGCCATGCCCACCGACGCGAATCCGAGCGCGATCAGCACCGCGACGGGGATCATCGCCAGCGCCCACCAGCTGGTGACCAGCCCCATGATCGCCAGCACGCCGAGGAACCCGATGGCGTACAGGAACCCCCGGAACAGCGCCATGAAGATCTCGCCGATCGCGACGTCCATGGGGCCGAGCGATGTGGCCAGCATGCCCTCGTACAGCTTGGAGTAGCGCATCTTGAAGAACACGTTGTTCACCGAGTCGTACACCGCTCCGTTCATCGCCGAGGTCGCGAGCAGGGCGGGGGCGATGTACATCGCGTAGCTGATGGGTTGGCCGTCCGGCCCCGGCACGGACCCGACCAGCGCCCCCATGCCGACGCCCATGGCGAGCAGGTAGAACACCGGCTCGAAGAAGCCGGTGGCGACCACGCCCCAGTTGGCGGTGCGGATGACGCGGAATCCGCGCCCGATGACCGCCCGGGCGTTGCCGGCGTAGAGGTTCGCGATCCAGCCCGGACGCCGGCGGAGCCGCTGCTTGGTGGCCGCCATGACGTCGGTGGCCTGGGTGCTGAGGGCCGTGGTGGACGCGGCGGGCATCGGCGGTGTGCCCATCAGCCCACCAGCCGCTTCGCGAACGTGCGGCCCGCCCACCACTGCCCCAGCACGACCAGCGCCAGGGGGTACGCCACGTGGATCGCGGTCAGCCACGGCGGGTTGGCCATGCCGTAGGACGCCATCCGCGCGAGCTGGGTGCCGTGCCACATCGGAGAGATCCAACCGACCCACTGGAGGTACCACGGCATCACTGACAGCGGGAAGAACGTGCCGGCGAACAGGAACATCGGCATGACGATGATCCGCTGCACGAAGTTGAACTGCAACCCCTCGTTCTCGATGGTCGCCGAGTAGGCCATGAGCGGGGTGAACATCGCCAGGGCGGCGAGGGCGACGGCCGGGAGGGCGAGCAGCACCGACGCCGAAGGCCACGCGCCGAACAGGCTCGCCACCAGCAGGAAGCACGCGGCCTGCACGCCCAGCCGGACGCCGATGGCGAGGGTCTCGCCGAGCGCCATCTGGCCAGGTTCCATCGGGGTGGAGTAGGCGGCCAGGTAGTTCTTCTGCCACTTGAATCCGCCGAAGATCGGCCACGTGCCGTACTGCGCCGCCGTGGTGACGACCGTGGCGGCAAGCAGGCCGGGGGCGACGAAGGTGAGATAGCGGACGCCGTCCACGTCGCCCTGCACGATCGAGCCGAGCCCCAGCCCCATCGCGGCGAGGTAGAGCAGCGGGTTGCCGAAGGCGACGGCGAGCGCCGTGGCCAGGAAGGGCATCTCGGCGACCTGCCGGTAGCCGGCGTACTGCAGCCAGCCCCAGCGGCGCGTCCGCGCGGCGAGGGCGTGGTGGTCGAGCCCGGTGAAGGTGACGCGCGGGCCGGCGTCCGTCTCAGTCAATGAGGGACCTCCCCGTGAGGCGCAGGAACACGTCCTCCAGCGAGGTACGCCGGACGAGCTGCGTCAGCGGGTTGAGGGCGCGCCGGTTGATCTCCTCCAGCAGCCCCTCGCCGTCGTCGGTGTAGAGCAGGATGCGGTCCGGCAGCACCTCCATGCCGTGCCGGTCGTCGTCCCCGGCGACCAGCTCACCCAGCTCGGCCTGCATCGCGGCGTTGCGCGCGGAGCCGAAGCGCACCTCGACCACCTCGCGGGTGGTGTGCTCCCGGATGAGGCCGCGCGGCGACCCCTCGGCGACGATCCGGCCGTGGTCGATGACGACGAGCCGGTCGCACAACTGCTCGGCCTCGTCCATGAAGTGCGTGGTGAGCACCAGCGTCACGCCCTGTTCCTTCAGGCGGAACAGCCGATCCCACAGGATGTGGCGGGCCTGCGGATCGAGGCCGGTGGTGGGCTCGTCCAGCAGCAGGACCCGCGGCTCGTTGATGAGTCCGCGGGCGATGGTCAGGCGCCGCTTCATGCCGCCCGACAGCGCCCCGACCTTCTCGTCGGCCTTCTCGGTGAGCTGGGCAAACTCCAACAGCTCCGTCACCTTGGTCTTCAGGTAGGCCCGCGGCAGCCCGAAGTAGCGGCCATAGACGAACAGGTTGTCGCGGGTGCGGAGCTCCTCGTCGAGCGCGTCCTGCTGGGGCACGACGCCCAGGGACGCCCGAACCTCGGGCCCGTGGCGCTCCGGGTCGAGGCCGAGCACGCTCAGGCTGCCTGACGTGCGCAGCGATGTGCCGCCGATCATGCGCATCGTGGTGGACTTGCCGGCGCCGTTGGGGCCGAGCAGGCCGAACGACTCCCCCGGCGCGACATCGAATGAGATCGCGTCGACGGCGGTGAAGTCGCCGTAGGTCTTGGTGAGCTCGCGGGCTTCGATCACGGACACGGCGGCAACCTATCGGCCGGTTCTGACAATGGCCAATGGGTCGCCCGCGGCCCTGCTGACGCTCAGCGCCCCTGACGCCGATCCCGCTTGTGGTCCCGGTAATCACGCCGCGCGTCGCGATACTGCGCGCGGGCGCCGCGATCTGCCTCGATGCGCGCCATCAGCTCCGGGTCGGACGCGGCCCGGTCGGGGAACAGGTAGGCGATGATCACCGGGATCCCCGTGCCGATCATGGGCCAGATCGGCCAGTAGTAGTAGGGCGCGCTGCCCGAAAGCAACCAGCTGGCGATCCAGATCACGTTGAACAGCAGCGCCAGCCCGAGCCACGTCCGCAGCGAGGTGTCCCGGACGCGCGCGACCGGCGTTTTCGTCCGCTCCGGACGCGCGGCGAGCGACACGTCCGACAGCAGCGGCACGATCTCGCCCAGAGTCTTGGCCCGCAGCACCGCCTCGAGCCGGTCGGCGTGCTCCAAGTTGTCGAGGCGTCCGTCGCTGAACGCCGCGTTGACGACTTCGGCAGCGACGTCGCGATCGGCGTCGCTGGCGCGCACGGTCGGGTGCCGGTGTGGGTCGGCACTGAACCGCGACCACAGCGGCCGCTCAGGCAAAGACTCGGACATCGCGGGTGCCTTTCGGTGATCGTGCTGAGACGAGCCTAGTGGAGCCCGTCAGCGGCCGCGCCGGGCATAGCGCAGGGAGTTGGGGCGGCAGGGCGCCTCGAAGGCGATCCTCAGGTCGTCGGCCACCCGGCGCTCGGCACGCAGCGAGAACAACCGCTCGACCACTCGATCGCGCAGCATGACCGGCGAGATCGTGTTGAGGTAGATCTTCGTCGCGCCCTCGAACCCGGCCAGTGTGGAAACCCGCCATTTCAGCATGACCCGCCACGGCATGGGCAGATCGACGTCGATGGGCCGGTAGTGCCATTCCTCGTTGCAGGGGATGTCCGGCCCGGTCGCCGCCTGCATCGCGTGGATCATGTCCGCCATGCCGCGCAGTTCCTCGGGCGGAAGCTCCCAAGGGTCGCAGATCTCCGACTTGCCGTAGATCTCGATCGTCGGGAACCGGTGGCCGAAACCCGCGAACGCCAGCGCGTGGTCGTTCTCGGCGATCACGAGGTTCTTGTAGGAGGCGTAGTTGGTCGCCGCCTCGTTGAAGAGGTTCGGGTTGGCGCGCAGCTTGGCCAGCGCCGCCTCGTGCTGGACGCCGCGCTCGTCGATCGCCACGAGCTGCTTGTGGAGGTGGTCGAACGACGCGCCGGCGGGCTTGAGCCAGTTCTGGAAGACCGTCACGTAGCGGGCGTACCGGTTGAGGTCGTACAGCCCCTTCACCGACTCCACGGTGAACCTGACGAACTCGCGATGCTCCTCGACGCTGAGCGTGCCCGCGGATGCGAGCTGCGTCGACGCGGTGGCGTCCGCCGTGTAGTGCCGCTGGGCCACGATGAGATCGTGGCCGCCCCCGAAGAAGCCGGACGCCGCCGCGACGACCTCGTCGCGGCGCAGGGCGTCCACCTGCTGCTGGCTCATGCCGGAGGCGCGAAGCTTCATGCCGACGACTGTCCGGACGTGCTCCCAGCCGGCCTCGGACGCGAGGTAGGCCTCCTTGCGGGACGCCACCCGGCTGGGCAGCTCGTAGCCGTAGTTGAGGTGCCAGTACTCGTAGCTGAGGATCTCGAACAGGTTCGGGATGCGCCGGAACGCCGCGACCGTGTGGTCGAGCTCCTCGGCCGGCGTCCGGTAATGCGTCTCCCAGGTGTCGTTGCCGCGGTGGACCACGCGCGATTTCTCCGGCGGGGTCTCCAGGTAGCGCTTCTCGCAGAACGCGCAGTGTGCACCGTCGCGGGTGTGGTCGATGGGTTGGGCGGGGCCGGACGCCAGCCCGAGCGGCCGGTTGCCGCGGCCCGGCACGGTCCACACCTCCGTGCCGGTGAACGGGTTCAGCTGCTTGACCGTGCCATCGGCCAGGGTGGTCAGATACTCGGGTTCGCGCTCGTACACCTGCATGCCGGCCTCCTGGCCCCTTCCTTGAGTCCCGTGCGTCCGATCAGGCTATCCCCGCCGGGGTGAGCCGGCCGCGAACCAGCGCCCCAGCTCGGCGACGAGGCCGTCGTCGGCGACGCTGCCCGTCACGGCATCGGCGACGGCGAGCACCTCGGGCGGGGCGCCGGTCATGGCGACGCCGCGGCCGGCCCAGGTCAGCATCTCGATGTCGTTGCGACCGTCGCCGACGGCGAGCACGTCTTCGGCGGCGACGCCGGCCCGGGCGCAGACCCGGGCCAGCCCGTGGGCCTTGTCGATGCCGTGGGGGGCGATGTCGAGCCACGCGGTGTAGCCGACGGCGTAGCTCACACCCTCGAGATGGAGCCGGTGGGCGAGCTCGACGAACTCCTGCTCGCTGGCAGCGGGGTCGCGGATCACCACGCGGGTGGCGGGGCGGCTCATCATCGCGTCGATGCTGACGATCTCGATCGCTCCCAGAAGTTCGCCGTCGGGAAAGGGGGCGCTGGCCTGGTAGCCACGCCCGACCGTCTCGACGGCGACGAGCGCGTCGGGGATCTCGGCGCGGATGCGCTCCACCACCGGCCGCGGATCGAAGGTCAGCACGTCGACGACCTCGACGGGTGGGTAACGGACGGTCACCGCGCCGTTGGAGCACACGTGTTCGGCGTGCTGAATCGGCAGCTGGTCGATGACGGTCTGGGCGGCGGCCCATCCCCGTCCGGTGGCGAGGATCACCGGCACGCCGGCGTCCACCACCCGCGAGACGATGGCACGCGCCGCGTCCGAGACGAGGTTGGCGTCACCGACGAGGGTGCCGTCGACGTCGAGGGCCACGAGTTTCGGTTGCCAGGTCACGTCCCCCCAACCTAATGCCTCGCGCGCCAAGATGAAGCCATGGACACCTTGGTCTCCAGCCGCACATGGCGGCAGGGTCGGCTCACCGACGACTCCGTGACCCACGAGGAACTGCCGGCGGCCGCGCACGACACGGACACGCTGGTGTGGGTCGACCTGCTCGAGCCCACGGCGTCCGACCTGGGCGAGATCGCCGCCGAGTTGGGGCTGCCCCCGACCGCGGTCGAGGACGCGCTGGGCCCGAAGGAACGGCCGAAGCTGATCCGGCACGAGTCGCACCTGTTCTTCACGGTGTACGCGATCGACCCGGGCTACGCCCTGGGCTCGCTGCGCCTGAGTCGCATCTCGGGCTGGATGATGCCGCACGCGCTGGTGACGATCCGGCTCGACGACCGCTTCGACATGGGCGAGGTCGTGCGTCGGTGGGACGAGAATCCCGAGCTGCTGGCCGCGGGCGCCGGGGCGCTGGCGCACGGTTTGATGGATGTGGTCGTCGACGGGCACTTCCATGCGATCGGCACGATGGACGAGACCCTGGAGGACCTCGAGGACACGCTGTTCGAGGACAAGCCGACGGGGGCGGCGTTCGCCCGTCAGGTGTACAGCCTGCGCAAGGATCTGGTGGCGCTGCGGCGCATCGTCCTGCCGATGCGCGAGGTGGTCAATGGGCTTCTGCGGCACCCCGCCTCGGACGTGCCGGCGCTGCGGCCCTGGTACGACGACCTCTACGACCACGTGCTGCGGGCCACGGAGTGGACCGAGTCGCTGCGCGATCTGGTGACGAGCGCCTTCGAGACCAACCTCTCGCTCACCGACGCCCGGCTGAACACGATCATGAAAAAGCTGGCCGCTTGGGCGGCAATCATCGCGGTGCCGACGGCCATCACCGGGTGGTTCGGGCAGAACATCCCCTACCCGGGTTTCTCCGCACCGCTGGGGCTGTGGCTGTCGGTGGTGCTGATCGTGATCGGTGTCGGCGTGCTGTACGGGGTGTTCAAGCGTCAGGACTGGATCTAGCTGCGCCGCCCCTTCTTCCCCGCCCCCTCTTCGCCGACACTCAAGTTTCTGACAGCAGAGCAGCGTCCGGACGGTTATCGCCTGTCAGAAAGTTGAGTGTCGGCGAGGGGAACGGGAGTGGGCGGCCCCCGGCCCGCTCAGGACAGCGGGGTCAGCAGCTCCCGGCCACCGAACGAGGGGCGCAGCGCCTCGGGAATCCGCACGGATCCGTCGGGGAGCTGGTGGTTCTCCAGGATCATGATGATCGTCCGGGTCATGGCACACAGGGTGCCGTTGAGGGTGGCGAGCGGGCGGGTGCCTTCGGCATCCCTCGTGCGGATGTTGAGTCGGCGCGCCTGGAACTCGGTGCAGTTCGAGGTCGAGGTGATCTCGCGGTACCGGTTCTGCGTGGGCAGCCAACCGTAGCAGTCGTACTTGCGCGCCGCCGAGCTGCCCAGATCCCCCGAGGCCACGTCGAGCACCTGGTAGGGGATCTCCAGCGACTCGATGAATTCCTTCTCGTACCCCAGCAGGCGTTCGTGCTCGGCCTCGGCGTCCGCCGGATCGCAGTAGACGAACATCTCCGCCTTGTCGAACCAGTGCACCCGGAAGATGCCGCGCGTGTCCTTGCCGTACGCCCCCGCCTCACGCCTGAAACAGCTCGACCACCCGACGTAGTGCCGTGGCAGCGTCTCGGCTGGGAGGATCTCGTCGCCGTGATAGGCCGCCAGCGCGACCTCGGAGGTGCCGACGAGGTACAGATCGTCGCCCTCCAGGTGGTACACGTCCTCGGCCGCCTGCCCCAGGAAGCCCGTGCCGCCCATCGCCTCGGGCTTCACCAGGCTGGGGACGATCATCGGCGTGAATCCCCACTGGGCGGCCTTCGCCATCGCGTGCTGCAGGAGGGCGAACTCGAGCTGCGCCACCTGACCCTTCAACACGTAGAACCGCGAGCCCGAGATCTTCGCGCCGCGCTCCATGTCGATGCCGCCGAGCAGCTCGCCAATCTCCAGGTGATCCCGCGGGGTGAACCCCTCCGCCGCGAAGTCGCGCGGCGTGCCCCAGCTGTCGATGACGTACAGGTCGTCCTCTCCCCCGGTGGGGACGCCGTCGATCACCAGGTTGCCCACGGCAAGCATCAGGTCGTCGAAGCTCGCCTGCGCCGCCTCGGTCTCAGCCTGGGCCCGCTTGACGTCGGCTGCGAGCTCCTTCGTGCGGGCGAGCAGCTGCGTCCTCTCCTCCGCTGACGCCTTCGGAATGCGCGCCGACAACGCCTTCTGCTCGGCCCGCGCCGTCTCGGAGGTGGCCATCAGGCTGCGACGGCGCTCATCGGCCGCCACCAGTTCGTCGACGAGCTCGACCGATTCGCCGCGGGCAGCCTGGCTGCGGCGGATGCGGTCCGGGTCGGTGCGCAGAATCCTCGGGTCGATCACGGAGCACGAGTGTATCGGCACCACCGACCAGCAGAACCGGGCGGTCGTCCGCGCCGGCCCGCCCAGGTGCCACACTGGGGCGCATGCGCGCACGCTTCGGTCTGGCCCACCTGTTCTTCCTTGTCACCGCACTCTTGTTCGCCCTGTGGACCTGGCTGGCGCTCGGCACGACCGCGCTGGACGGCCTCAACGCCCCCTCGCGCACCCCGGGCGTCGATCCCATGAGCGGCTGGGGGCAGGTGCTGGCGGCCGTCGCCGTGGTCACGGTGCCGTACGTCCAGTTCGTCGGGCTCGTCGCCCTGGCCGTCTGGGCCTCGCGGCGGCGGCTCCACAACTTCGCCTGGGCCGCCGGGCTCGCGATCCCCTTCACGTGGGGCGGCTACCAGCTCGCGAAATTCCTCAGTCGGCAGGAGCGGCCACCCTTCGCGCCGCCCCTGATCACCAACGAGGGATTCGGCTACCCGTCGGCGCACATGACCTCCCTCACCATGCTCGCGGTCATGGTCGTGGCCGCCCTCGTGCTCACCCGGCAGCGCCGCCTGTTCGTGGGGCTCGCGATCGCCGGCATGACGCTCGTGTGGTGGTTCATCGCCTACGACCGCTGGGCCCTGCGCGCGCACTGGTTCAGCGACCTCGTCGGCGGCGGCTTCCTCGGGGGCGCGCTCGCGTCGCTGGCGCTCGCGCTGGCCGGCGTCCGGGTGGCGGCACTGCCCGACCTCGTGCGCAAGGCGGACGCCAGCGAAAACACGCCCCGACGGGCCGCGGTCATCTACAACCCCACCAAGATCCCCGACCCGGTCATCTTCCGGCGCCACGTGGAGGGCGAATGCACCCAGCGAGGCTGGCAGTCCCCGATGTGGATCGAAACCGAGGCGGACGACCCGGGCGCCGGCGCCACCCGGCGCGCCATCCGCCGCAAGGCCGACCTCGTGTTCGTCGCCGGCGGCGACGGCACGGTGCGCGCCGTGTGCGCCGCCATGTCAGGCTCGCCGACCCCGGTCGCCATCCTGCCCGTCGGTACCGGGAACCTGCTGGCACGCAACCTCGACGTCCCCCTCGATTTCGCCGACGCGCTCGACGTGGCCTTCGACGGCAGTCCGCGCACCATCGATCTGGTCGAGATCAAGGCCGACGACCAGCCCGCCGACGCGTCTGCCGTCATGGCGGGGATGGGCACCGACGCGGCGATCATGGGCGACACCAACGATGACCTCAAGAAGGTCGTCGGCCCGGCCGCCTACGTGGTCGCCGCCGCGAACGCCCTCAACCAGCCGCCTTTCGCCGCTCGGCTGACCATCGACGAGCAGGGCTCGGAGGAGGTCGAGGCGTCGATGGTGCTCATCGCCAACGTCGGCCAGATCCAGGGCCAGATCGACCTCGCCCCGGACGCCTCTCCTGACGACGGCCTGCTCGACGTCCTCATCGCGACGCCGAAGAACGTGGGCGACTGGGCCGTCCTCGCCACCGGCATGCTCAGGAAATCCGACACCAAGGGCGTCCAGCGGGCGCAGGCCAAGTCGTTCGTGGTCGAAGCCGACGCCCCCGTGGCCTACCAGCTCGACGGGGACGCCGTCGGCGAGTGCCGCCGCCTCGAGGCCACCGTCGTGCCTGGTGCCGTGCGGGTGATGGTGCCGCGGTAACCGCGGGACTGCCAGCGACGGCTCCTACGGCGCCCGGTGCGGGCGGCCCAGGAGGTCGTCCATCCAGTGCTCGGCCGCGTCGTAGTCGTCCGCGGTGAAGCCGCGCGCGATCTTCGGCCGGACGCCGTCGGCCCGCGGGTAGGAGCCCAGGAACGTCACCGTCCGGCAGACCCGGTGCAGCCCCTTGAGCGTCCCCCGCAGCCGCGGTTCCCCGATGTGGCCCTCGGCGTCGATGCTGAAGCAGTACTCCCCGTACGCCTTCTTGGTGGGCCGCGACTCGATGCGCGTCAGGTTCACCCCCCGCATCGCGAACTGCTCCAGGATCTCCAGCAGCGCCCCCGAGCGGTCGGCGTGCATGTAGGCGACCAGCGTCGTCTTGTCCGCCCCGGTCGGCGGCGGAATCTCCCCCGGTGCCCGCACGAGGACGAAGCGGGTGACGGCGTCCGGGTTGTCGGCGATGTCGGACGCCGCGGCCTCCAGCCCGTACATCTCGGCCGCCACCTGTGCGCAAATCGCTGCGTCGTGGCGGGAGTTCGGGTCCGCCACCTCGGCGGCCGCGGCGGCGGTGGAGCCGCCCTCGGTGACCGCCGCCCGGGGCAGGTGCGCGGCCACCCAGTCCCGAGTCTGGGCGTGGGCGTGCGGGTGGGTGAGGATGCGGCGGACGTCCGACACTGCCGTGCCGGGCCGCACCGCCAGCACGAACGACACCGGCATGATCACCTCCTGGGTGATCACCAGCCGCTGGCCCGAGGCCAGGTTGTCCAAGGTGGCGGTGACGCCGCCCTCGACGGAGTTCTCGATGGGGACAAGCCCGGCGCTCACCTCGCCGGAGCGCACCGCGTCCAGCACGCCGGGCACCGTGGCGAACGGGATCGCATCACCGTCCGTCAGGCGCCGCAGCGCCTGGTGGGTGAAGGTTCCCGCGGGGCCGAAGTATCCGAGCACCGCAGCAGTCTACGGGCGCCCCGCCGCCTCGGACCTCCGGAACAACTGGCGGAACCCCGTCGCCACGAACTCCCGGGTCGGCCACTCGCGCGAGGTCGTCCAGAACCAGTGGACGATGGCTGCGAGCACGAACCACTGGACCGCCGTACAGAGCGTGTCCCGCACCACCGTCGAGCCGAGGAAGAGCATGGGGTCGCTGAAGCCCACCGTCCGGCCCGTGACGTAGGCCACCGACAGCGCCGTGCCGCGCAGCACGAGCAGCCAGTCGAGCCGGTTGGGCACCATGAGCGCCAGCGGCACCCAGGCGATGAGGTCGTACCACGGCAGCGAGTATGGCGAGGTCACCAGCCAAGCGGTGCACAGGATCACCGCGGTGCGCAGGGTGATCGTCAGCGGGTCGGACTGCGCCGGGCCCACGGCTCCGGGTGCGGGCAGCCATGGCAGGACGCGCGACAGCATCCACGCGATCACGACCATGCCGAGCCACCCCGTCCACCCGGTGAGGGAGCGGGCCAGGGGGTCGCCGACGACCCACGCCAGCACCTGCCAGAACCACGGCGCCCAGGAGCCACCCGAGATGTACCCGGTGTTGCGGCCGGCCGCGAACAGCGCCTCGGGGGCGAAGAAGCCGTACAGCACCGCGATCGGAAGCACCGCGCCGACGCACAGGCCCACCACCTTGCGCCAGTCGTGCCGGTAGCCCCAGATCAGCGCCAGCCCGTAGAAGACCAGCGACACCTTCACCGCGCCCGCCAGACCGATGAACAGGCCCGTCACGAACGCCGACCGGCGCACGAACCACAGCGCCATCACCGCGAACACCAGGGTCAGGGCCTCGTTGTGCGCACCCGCGACGACCGCCCAGATCAACAGCGGGTTCACAACGGTGAACAGCACCGAGCGGGTCTGCACCGCCGCGTTGCCGTGGGCCAGCTTGATCATCACCGCGCAGATCACCAGGAACGGCACCGCGTTCATGAGCTGCAACCAGAACACGACGTCGTGCATGGAGTCGCCCCCCAGCACGTTCGCCAGCCACTGCGTGGCGGACGCGATCGGCCCGTACACGCTGGGCGTGTCCTGCCACGGCCGTTCGGTCCACACCAGCACCGGGTCGTAGGCCTGCCGGAAGATCTCGGCCGGGGTGATGTCGTAGGGGTTGAACCCCTGCGTCTGCAGTCGGCCGTAGGCGGCGTACATGAGGACGTCGGCGCTGGTCAGCGGCGGGACCAGAGCCGTGCCGCCGGAGAGGGCGACGCCCAGCCAGAACATGCGGTGAATGCGGGGACGCCAGCCCAGCTCGATCGCCCGCCACGCCACGAGCAGCCCGACCGCCCCCACGACCAGGCCGACCCACAGCGCCGGAACCACGACCCACTCCGGCAGCGGGAGCCCGAACCGCGCGCCGACGTCTGCGGGGATGAACCACGGCGGCAGAGGGCTCGTCGCGGGACCCACGTTGAGGGTGACGGTCGACGGACCCAGGAACGCGATGACGATCGTGGTCAGGCAGCTGGCCACGATGAGCCGCAGGCCCAGGCGTCCGTCGTAGGTCCACGGCCGCTCTCCGAAGTGGCGCCACCACGCCACGATCGGGGCGATTCTCACGCGTCCCTCCTCGGTCTGCCCGCCCCGGATCCGGGGTTACCGGAACAGGCTACCGAGGATGCGGTGCCGCAGCGTCGTTCGACGGTCGCGGGTTCAGGCCGACGAGGGCGGCGGGGGCGCGCTTTTCACCTCCGTCGGCGGAGGCGCCGCAGCGCCCGGCGGACATCGTGGCGACGCGAGCGGATCCAGTGTCGCAGCAGCTTGGCGCGCCGGCCCTGGCCGGACGCCAGCGCCGCGGCCACGTCGTCCCACCAGTGGGCGTGCACGGTCGCGAGGTGCGGGGCGGGGGTCGCGCGGCGTTCGAGCGGGGCGAGCCACGCCGTCCGTACCTCGTCGGACGCCGCGAGCTCGGCCAGGTCCAGCACCGGCTGCTCGTTCCCCACGCGGCGCAGCGCGCCCTCGATCCGGACGCGGGCGTACTCATCGGACGCCACCCCCACCACTCCCACGCCGTCGCTGACGGCGAACACCACCGGGTGGTAGCGCGAGGTGAGGATGCCCCGCGCCCGGGCGGCGATGGCCGCCGATTCCAGCGCGG
>JAKDIK010000225.1 GCA_030450535.1 Propionibacteriaceae bacterium | reverse complement strand
CGGCGTGGCGCGACCGGCGGCGGGCCGCGTGTTCGTCGGTGGCGTCGCGCGGGGGGGCCACGACCTCGTCGGGCTCCGAGCGCTCGGACGGCAGCTGCGCGAGACTGCCCTCCAGGTCGTGCCACACGCGGCCGAGCGCGATGGCGAAGATGCCCTGGCCACCGCGCACGAGATCGATGACCTCCTCATCCGAGATCGCCTCGTAGACCGAGACGCCGTCGCTCATGAGCGTGACGGCGGACAGGTCCTGGACGCCGCGGGCGCGCAGGTGGTCGATGGCGGCTCGGATCTGCTGGAGGGAGATGCCGGCGTCCAACAGGCGCTTGACGACCTTGAGCAGCAGGATGTCCCGGAAGCTGTAGAGGCGCTGCGTGCCGGAACCGCCGGCGGTGCGCACCTCGGGCACGACGAGCCCCGTGCGCGCCCAGTAGTCGAGTTGGCGGTAGGTGATGCCCGCCGCGTTGCAGGCCACCGGCCCGCGGAACCCGATGTCCTCCGGCACGGGGGCGTAGTCACCCTCGAACAGGGCGTCCTGCAGCCCGTTCATGCTCGGGACCTGGGGTTCCGGTGCGTTCACCATTCCTCCTCGACTCGCCTGACCAGTATGACGCTATTTCCAAGGCCGTGCCTGTTGCGTCCCGACACGCCGCCTCCCCACGCGCCGGCCGCAACCCTCCAGCGACACCTCAGGGTTTGCCGTCGGGGCCGAAGTCGTCGGGGCTGATCGTGTCGAGGAAGGCGCGGAACCGCTCCAGCTGGTCGTCCGACGCGCCGGTCAGCCCGGGAGCCGCCGCGCGCGCCCCGCCGAGGGCCGCAGCGTCCATCACGGCCTCGTCGGCGAGGATGCGTCCTCCGCCGCGCAGCGCGAGCGCGACCGCGTCGGTGAGCCGGGCGGGCACCGCGTCGGGGCCGACGACCACGGCCGCGTCGAACACGCCATCGGCGTACCCGACGATGCGGACCTCCTCGATGACGGTGTCCACGCGGGCCAGCGCGTCGAGCAGCAGGTCGTGGATGCCCGGGTGGCGCTCCTCGAGCGGTCCCTCCAGGGCCGACAGGACGGCGTTGGCGCCGACCGCGGTGGTCCACACGGGCAGAACGCGCTCGCCGTCCAGCTCCCGCAGCAGCAGGACCGGGTCGTCCGCGACGCCGGTGACGCGGATCTCGACGAATTGCAGGACGATCACGGCCTGCCCTCAGCTGATCGAGCTGCGCAGCAGCGCGGCGTGGGCGTGGAGGATGAGCTGCATGACCTCGGCGACGGCCTTCCGCGACGGCGCGCCCCGGCGGGCCAACGGCGCGACCGCCTGGTCGATGAGCGCGGCCTCGCGCTCGGAGGCCTGCTTGATGGCACGCAGGTGGCGGGCGTCCATGCCATAGGGCGCGAGCTTGCGGGCGACGACGGCGACGGTCAGGGCGTCGCGGCCGTAGTAGACGGTGCCGCGGCGGGGGACGACGAGGGCGAGGCGTTCGAGCTCGGCCAGGTCGGGATCGGAGAGGCCAGAGAGCCGCAGCAGCTCCTTGCGCGTGACGTGGATGGGCCGCTTGGCGGCCGGAATGCGGCTCGGCGGCAGGGTTTCGGGCCCGAGCGGGACGGCCTCGTCGCCGACCGGCGCCTGGGGCACGGGGGTCTGCGGGTTGAGGGCCTGTTCGCCGGCGTCCATCGCGGCCAGGTTGTCCCGGATCACCTTGAGCGGCAGGTAGTGGTTCTTCTGCACGTCGAGGATGTAGCGCAGCCGCTCGACATCGGCGTCGGAGTAGCGGCGATAACCCGAGGGGGCGCGCTCAGGCGTGATCAGGCCCTCGCCCTCCAGGAACCTGATCTTGCTGATGGAAACGTCGGGGAAGTCCTCCTTGACGACCTTCAGGACCTGCCCGATGCTCCTGGTCCCGGCCGGCATCTAGTTCCGTCCGGTCGGCGCCACCAGGTAGACGAGTCGGAACTTGCCGATCTGCACCTCGTCGCCGCCGCGCAGCGCGACCTCGCCGTCGATGAGGGTGCGGTTGACGTAGGTGCCGTTGAGGCTGTTCTGGTCGGCGAGCCACCGGTGGCCGCCGCGCTCGCTGATCTTCGCGTGGTGCCGCGAGACGGTCACGTCGTCGAGGAAGATGTCGCTCTGCGGATGGCGGCCCGCGGTGACCACCTCGTGGTCGAGCAGGAACTTCGAGCCCTGGTTGGGTCCGCGCACGACCACGAGGACGGCCGAGCCGGCCGGGACGTCCTTGAGGGCGACGAGGTGGCTGTCGGTCAGCTCGACGCTGGACTCCTCGTGCTGGCTGACCGGAATGACCCGGGTGGTGTCACCGGTGTTGGATCTCAGCGACGCGCCGCAGTTGGAGCAGAAGTTGACTCCGTCCGTCACCGGCTGGCCGCACTGGGGGCACGAACTCATCGCATCTCCTTCTCAATCTCGCGGTGGGGAGGTCGAGGGTACCGCGACCTCCGCCCACCCGGGAGATCGGGTCCACGTGCCGGGTCAGGCCTCGGTGACCCCCGCGTAGGCGTCGGCGTCCAGCAGGCCTTCCAGCTCGGTGGCATCGGAGAGCTCCAGCTCGAAGAGCCAGCCGTCACCGTAGGGATCGGCGTTGATGGTCTCGGGGGTGTCGCTGAGCTGCTCGTTGATGGCCGTGATGACGCCCGACAGCGGGGCGTAGACGTCCGAGACGCTCTTGGTCGACTCCACCTCGGCGCAGGCGTCGTCGAGGGCGACCTCCTCCCCCACCTGGGGCAGCGAGACGTACACGACGTCGCCGAGGGCGTCCGCGGCGTAGGCGGTGATGCCCACGCGGGCGACCGACTGGTTGCCGACGCGAATCCACTCGTGCTTGTCGGTGTAGCGAAGGTCCTCTGGGATCACGTGCCGCTCCTGTTCTCACCCGGTCTTCTGTCGTACCCGGCCTTCTGTCGTACTCGGTCTTCCGCAGTACCCGGTGATCTGCAGTACTCCGTCTGCCGTCGAACCCGTTGCCGGTGCGTGGCCGACCGCGGGGGGTGGACGTCACCTGCGCGGGGGACGTCACCCTCGCTCACCCTAACCCAGAATCACCCCGGACGCGCGAACTCGGGGGGGCGCGGGGTGACCACCGAGGTGATCTCCAACTCCTCGGATCCCACCACGCGTACCGAGCCCTGCACCCGCTCCCCCTCGATGGTGCTCACGAGGCCGCCGCGAAAACGGGTGGCCTCGGCGAGCGTCTGCGGG
Organism: Propionibacteriaceae bacterium; assembly: GCA_030450535.1. Classification (GTDB taxonomy): domain Bacteria; phylum Actinomycetota; class Actinomycetes; order Propionibacteriales; family Propionibacteriaceae; genus Propioniciclava. Next base: position 1,603 of record JAKDIK010000225.1, on the reverse strand, counting down.
TCGCCGATCGCCTCGATGCGATAGGGCGCCTCGAGGCGGACGCCGTCGATCTGGAGGACGCCGTCGCTCGTCCCCACCCAGCTGGACGCGACGAGGCGCACCCGGTCGTTGACCTCGATCACCTCGGCCCCCGCGTCGCGGAGCTCCTCGATGGCGTTGAGCATGATCTCGGTGGTCACCTTGCGCTGCGGGTCGCCGATGCTGATGGCGATGCCCGGTCCCGTCACGGGCACGGTGCCGCCGAGGATGCGCAGTTCGTCGAGGCGCCGCTCGGCCTGCTGGCGGGCCACCTGGCTGGCGTCCGCCCCGGACTGGAGCTGGCCGCGGGTCGCCTCCAACTGGGCGATGTCGGCCTCGAGCCGGCGCGTCTCGGCCGTCACCTCGTCGAGCATGGCGACGAGCTCGGACTGGCGCAGTGTGGTGTAGCGCTCCGCCGGCGTCCGTAACTGCACCGTGAGCGCGAGCCCACACAGCAGCATCACCACGCCGACCACGAGGTGGCCCCGGCGCGGGCGCACGAGTGAGAGGCCCAGCTCGCGCCATGTGATGGGGCCCTGGGCCGGCGGCTGGAGTGGGGGCTCCGGCGGCAGCTCGGCCGGCTGCGGGGGCTGCGCGTCAGGCATGGAACAGCTTGCGTCGGATCGCGGCGGCGTTGGTGAAAATCCGGATGCCGAGCACCACGACGACCGCCGTGGAGAGCTGCGCCCCGACGCCGATGAGGTCGCCCACCCACACGATCAGCGCGGCGATGAGCACGTTCGACACGAACGAGACGACGAACACCTTGTCGTCGAACATCCGGTCCAGATAGGAGCGGAAGCCACCGAACACCGCGTCCAGCGCGGCCACGATGGCGATGGGCAGGTACGGCTGCAGTTGGACGGGCAGCGTCGGCTGAAGCCAGATGCCCAGCACCACGCCGAGCAGCAGGCCGAGAATGGCGTACACGTCGTTCCTCCTACCTGATTCGTTGCGCGCGCTCGACGCCCAGACCCGGATCGGCGCCCAGGCCCAGTGACCGTTCGCGGGTCAGCCCCCACGAGACCCCGTAGTGCTCGGCCAGCCCGGCCATCCACTGACCCCCCTCGGTGCCGGGGAAGGCGGACGCCAGCGCGTCGGCGTCCCCGATCGCCTCGACGACGTAGGGACGCGTCAGGGAACGGTAGTCGACGGTGATGGCGTCGCCCGCGTTGCGGATCGGCGTGCGCGTCGATAGCCGGTGCCCGTTGATGCCGACGGCCTCGGCGCCGACGGCCCACAGCCCATTGGCGACCATGCGCAGGTCGGCGTCCACGATGCGGCTGCCGCGGACGCTGGCGTCGGCACCGTCGTCCAGCGTCACCCGGACGCCCGGACCGCTCACCGCGGTCATGCCGGCGGTGGCGGCGAGCAGATCACGTTCGGCCGCGGCGTCGGCGTCCAGCACCCCGGCGTCGCGCGCGAGGGCATCGTTCTCGGCGGTCAGTGCCGCCGACTTCTCGCGCAGGTCGTCCTGCCGGGTCTCGGCCTCGCCGATGCGGGCGATGAGGTCGGCGCGTTCGGTGGCGGCCGCCGGTGCGGACCGGAACTGGCTGGCGCCCACGACCCCGCACACGATGCCCGC
>JAKDIK010000043.1 GCA_030450535.1 Propionibacteriaceae bacterium | reverse complement strand
GTGGATGCCAACCGTCGCGTCGGTGTCGTCACCCGCGGGGACGCGCCCGGCATCTACCTGGCACCCCAGGGTTCCGGGCTCGGCCAGTCGGCGGCGCTCGAGCGGGTCGCCGACGCCCCCGCTGACATCACCGACGCCACGGTCCTGGTTGACGGACGCGTGGTCCTGCGCACCGGATCCCTGCTCATCGCGATGAATCCGGCTGGCTGGGGGACGCTCGGCCAGGCCGAGGCCGGCGTCGAGGAGACGGGTCACGCACTCGCCGAGGCCATCACACCGGGCCGCATCATGACGGGGCTCTCGGCCGAGAACGCCCTCAGCGTCTCGGACGTACCCGGCCCTGCCCCCGCTGATGCCACCGCCGAGCCCACCCGCGAACCTGCTGGCCCGGCCACCTCCCCCGAGCCGAGCGAGCAGGAGGCCACGCGCTCCTTCCCCCAGACGGGCACCACCGCTGCGATCGTGGCCGCCCTGGTGGCCAGCGCACTGGCCGCCGTCGTCGTGCTGCTGCGGCGCTGAGCCCGCGTCACCCATCTGCCGTAGGCTGGGGCCGTCCGAGGGAAGGAGGGTCGATGAGCGACCTGATCGACACCACCGAGATGTACCTCCGCACCGTCTACGAGTTGGAGGAGGAAGGCGTGCCGCCGCTGCGCGCCCGCATCGCCGAGCGTCTGTCGCAGAGCGGACCCACCGTCTCCCAGACGGTGCAACGCATGGAGCGTGACGGGCTGCTCAACGTCGCCGAGGACCGGCACATCGAGTTGACCCCCCTCGGACGCCGGCGCGCCACCAGCGTCATGCGCAAGCACCGGCTCGCCGAAGTGCTGCTCACCGAGGTGATCGGGCTCGACTACGAGCTGGTGCACGACGAGGCCTGCCGCTGGGAGCACGTCATCAGCGACGCCGTGGAGGATCGGCTGGTGGCGTTGCTCGACGACCCGGACGTGTCGCCCTACGGCAACCCCATCCCGTCCCGCGGTGCCCTCGGCGTCCCGCCCACGCCCGCCGAGGGCGGCGTCGTCCTGCTGGCCGACGTGCTGCCCGCAACCGGGGTGGCCGAGGTCGTCGTCGCCCGGCTGACCGAGGCGGCCCAGGCCGACGCCGAACTCATCGCCGTGCTCGCGGAGGCGGGCGTCCGTCCCGGGGTGACGCTGCGGGTCGAGCGGACCACCGGACGCCTGCGGCTCGCCGCCGCGGAACGGGTCGCCGTCGACCCGATGGTCGCGCACATGATGTTCGTCCGACCCCAGTGACGCCGAAGCCCCCGATCGACTGGGCCTCCTACCTGGCCGCGTTCCACGCCCGCAGCCCGGGCATCACCGAACGCGTCCTCGAGCGCACGCTCTCGGGCGGACACACCCCCTACCGGTGGCTCGCCCGCGCCGTCTCCCCGCGGGCCCGTCTGGTGGTCGACGTCACGTGCGGCACCGGGGCCATGGGCCGCGAGCTGGCCCGCGACGACCGGACGGTGTTGGGCGTGAGCCTCTCGCCCGACGAGTTGGCCGTGGCGCAGCGCGGCGCGCCCGGCCCGTGGGTGTGTGCGGACGCCAAACGGCTCCCGCTGCCGGACGCCTCCGTGGACGCCGTCGTGTCCATGTTCGGGGCGATCGTCATCCAGCCCGTCGCGGAGTTCTTCGCCGAGGTTGGGCGCGTGCTGCGCCCGGGCGGGATGTTCGCGTTCATGGCGCCGACCGTCGTGCCGCTCCACCCTCGCGACCTCGCCACCTCACTCGGCGTCGTCACCCGCCTGCGGAGCGTGCCGCGCTTCCCGGGGCCCACCGAGGTCACCGGCTACGTGCCCGCGCTGGTGGGGACGGGATTGCGGAAGGTCGAGGACGCCCGCGAGCGCTACCACTTCGCCGTCCGCACTCCTCAGGACGCCCTCGACGTGATCGACGCCCTCTATCTGCCGCTGACCACGCCGGAGCGCCGACAGCGGGCGGTGGACTGGCTGGTGGACCGAACGCACCGCGATGACGACGTGAGGATCTCGATCGCGATGCGGCGCTTCGTCGCGCTGCGGCAGCCGACGCCGGGGGAATAACGCCGGGGAATAGCGGGGCGACCGGCGGCCGTTGAGGGGGAGTTGCCGCAACGAGAGGAACTCCCATGGCCACGATCGAACTCACGAGCGAGAACTTCGAGAGCACCATCAAGGACAGCGACACGCTGTTCATCGACTTCTGGGCGGCCTGGTGCGGCCCGTGCCGCATGTTCGGTCCGGTCTTCGAGGCCGCCTCGCAGCAGCACGAGGACGTCACCTTCGCCAAGCTGGACACCGAGGCCCACCAGCAGATCGCCGCGGCGCTGGAGATCGCGTCCATTCCGACCCTGATGGCCTTCCGCGGCGGGGTGCTGGTCTACCGCAACGCCGGTGCCATGAACGCTCCGGGACTCGACCAACTGATCTCCGCAGTGAAGGAACTGGACGCCGACGAGGTGCGCGCCCAGGCCCAGGCGGCCATGGAAAACCACCAGAGTGAAGAGTTGAACAACTGAGAACGCCCGAAAACCCCGGTCCTGAGTCGCCCGTCAGTCCCCGGGTGGGTAACATGGTCGCTGCGGTCCCTGCCCATCCCCCCGGGCAGGGACCGCTTCACATCTCGTTCCCCTTTGCCGCTCGGCGGCGGCAGCCACGACGCTGTCGAGGGCCCGTCTCAGGCGTGAATGGGAGCTGAGCTGGCGGTCGCGCACCCGTGTGGCGCGCGGCCGGGGTCCCTCCTGAATGGTTGTTCGGTCAAGTTGCCGTTTGTTGCCTCGAAACGCGCGAGTGATGACTTAGCGTCTTCCGCGACGGTGATATCTGCCCGCGGGCGCGGAAGGACGCGGCCCTCGGGTTTCGCTACCGTTGGCTCCCATGGCGACCAAGGACTCCCAGCCCGCGCCCGGCGACGACGGTGACCGCGACCTCGAAGAGCTCCTCCCGGAGATCAGTTACGACGCGCAGCGCTACGAATCGCGGCCGGCGCGGCTGCGCCCGCGGGCGCGCCGCCGGCGGCTGGACGCGGTGGTGACCCCGCCCCCCTTCGATGCGGACGGTCGCAATCACGCCTACGTGACATGGCTCGTCGAGCAGTCGATGCTCGGCGACGCCAAGATGATGGGACGCCAGCTCGCCGGCGACGCGGCCATGTGGAGCAGCCCGTACGCCGCCCCGAGCCCGCGCGCCGCCGTCGACACGGCGTCCGTCTGGTTCACCGCCTATCCGCTGTCGCTCATGGCCCGCCCCGGTCACTCCTACCTGGCGGCCCTGGGCGCCGAGGACCTGTGGGCGGCGTTCGCCAAGGTGGGCATCGAGGCGATCCACACCGGGCCGGTCAAGCTGGCGGGCGGCATCTCGGGGTGGGAGCCGACGCCGAGTGTGGACGGCCACTTCGACCGCATCAGCATGGCGATTGACCCGTTGTTCGGCACCGAGGACGAGTTCCGCGCGATGTGCGAGGCGGCGTCCAGCCACGGCGGCACGATCATCGACGACATCGTCCCCGGTCACACGGGCAAGGGTGCCGACTTCCGGCTCGCGGAGCTGAACCACCGCGACTATCCGGGGGTGTACCACATGGTCGCGATCCCCGAGGAGGGCTGGGATCTGCTGCCCGACGTACCCGAGGGCAAGGACTCGGTGAACCTCGACCCCGAGCACGAGCGTGCCCTCGCCGACGCGGGGTACATCATCGGGGCGCTGCAGCGCGTCATCTTCTATGAACCAGGCGCCCCGGAGCCTATGGGGGGGGCCCCGCGCCGGGGGCACGCCCCCGACGGCGTCGCGCGGCGCTGGGTGTACCTGCACTACTTCAAGGACGGTCAGCCCTCCATCAACTGGCTCGATCCGACGTTCGCGGGCATGCGGCTGGTCATGGGCGACGCACTGCACTCGCTGCTCGACCTCGGCTCCGGCGGGTTGCGTCTGGACGCCAACGGCTTCCTCGGCGTCGAGAAGTCGGTGGGCGGCATGCTGCCCGCGTGGTCGGAGGGTCACCCGCTGTCGCAGGCGGCGAACCAGCTCATCGGCTCGATGGTGCGGAAGGTGGGTGGCTTCACCTTCCAGGAGCTCAACCTGACGGTGGACGACATCAAGAACACGGGCAGCGTGGGACCCGACCTGAGCTACGACTTCATCACCCGCCCCGCCGCTCAGTACGCGCTGGCAACGGGCGACACCGAGCTGTTGCGCCTCATGCTGAACGAGGCGCTGCTGCTCGGAGTCGACCAGGCGTCCCTCGTGCATGCCCTGCAGAACCACGACGAGCTGACCTACGAGCTGGTCCACTTCGAGACGCGGCACGCCGACGACACCTACGAGTTCGGCGGACGCGAGTGGAAGGGTCGCGAGTTGGCCGAGGAGGTGCGCCAGACGCTGCGCGATCGCCTCACCGGCGAGGCCGGGCCCTACAACGCGGTGTTCACGCAGAACGGCATCGCCTGCACCACGGCGTCCATCATCACGGCGACGCTCGGCATCACCGACCTCTCGACCATCACCGACGACGACATCGCCACGATCCGGGACATGCACCTGCTCATCAGCATGTACAACGCCCTGCAGCCGGGTGTGTTCGCGCTGTCGGGCTGGGATCTGGTCGGGGCGCTTCCCCTGGAGCGGACGCAGGTGCGCCGGCTCATCAGCTCCGGCGACACGCGCTGGATCGAGCGCGGCGCCTACGACCTCATGGGCTGGGCGCCGGAGACCACGGCATCGGCGTCCGGCATTCCCGTGGCGACCGCCCTGTACGGCTCGTTGCCCGACCAGCTGGAGAATCCGGATTCCTTCGTGGCGCGACTGGCCAAGATCCTGAGGGTGCGCAAACGCCACGGCCTGGCGACCGGACGCCTCGTGGCGGTCCCGGAGGTGGGGCACAAGTCGCTGCTGGTGATGGTGAACGAGCTGGCCGTGGGCGCCACGCAGGTGACGGTGTTGAACTTCTCCCCCGAGAAGCTGGTGGCGCGCGTCCAGAGCAACGCGATCCCGGCCGGGCGCGTCATCGACCTGACCACGCGCCGCAAGGTGGATGTGGTGGACAACCTCGGCGGCTTCACCGTCACGCTGCCGCCCTGGGGCGGCGCGGCGCTCATTGTGAAGGAGGACGCGCCGGAGCCCGAGTGAGTCCGCAGAAGGGCGCGGGGTGGGGAATCGCGCAAACATCACGTAACGTGAGGTTAATGAGCACCCTGATGCCCTGGAATCGTCGCCTGACCCGTCGCAGCCTGCTCGCGGGTGGAGCCGGCCTGGTGGCCCTGTCGACGCTGGGCGCCTGCGCCGCACCGGGGTCTGGCGGGGCGGCGTCGGGGACGAGCGAGTCCGGAGCGTCGGCGTCCGGCGCGTCGACGCGCGGCCTGCGGGTGGCCGAGGACGGCCGCCACCTCCTCACTGGTTCCGGCGAGCCGCTGTTCGTGGTCGCGGACACCGGCTGGGCGCTGATGTCGGGGGTGTCGGTCGAGGACGCCAAGACCTACGTGCGCATGCGGCGTGATCAGGGGTTCAACACGGTGATGGCGAACCTCCTGCCGTTCAGCAGGGTGGAGGAGACCATTCGTGGCGTGCCGTTCGAGGGGTCGGGTGACCTCACGCGGCCCCGGGAGGAATGGTTCGCCGGGTGCGACGAGATCATTGAGTACGCGCGGTCGATCGACATGTATCTCGGTCTGGGGCTGCTGTGGTCGACCAACAACGGCGGCCGGGTCGGTGGAACGGCACCCACCGACGAGGAGCTCACCGTCTACGGCACCTTCATCGGCGAGCGTTATCACAGCGTCGACAACGCGTGGTTCTACGTGGGCGGCGACGACGATCCCGTCGCGAGCGCGCCCCCCGCCGACGTGCTGGGTCGCGCACTCAAGGCCGCGCGGCCGGACGCGGTCGTCACCTTCCACACGTGGAACAAGGCGCCGGCCGCCATGGAGTGGGACTGGCTGGACTTCTACGCCTACCAGTGGAATTCCAACTCCAGCCCCTTCCCCTACGAGGACGTGCGGGAGACCCTCGATTACGAGCCCCGACGACCGGCGTTCTCGATGGAGCCGCCGTATGATCCGTCCACCTGTTGCGGTGACGATCGGAACACCACCCCGCAGAAGAACCGGCGTTCCGGCTGGTGGGCGGCCCTGTCCGGTGCGCTGGGGGTGGCCTACGGGGGTCCGCGCACGACCTGGAACATGGGTGAGGACACGGGCAGCCTCGTGGTGGAGGACATCGAGCGCCCGCAGGCCCGGCAGACGGCCCTCATCGGCCAGCTGCTGTCGGAGTACCGGTGGCCGCTCCTGGTGCCGGACTGGGACGCGGACGTGCTCGTCGGCGACCGGGGCGACCACGGGTCCGACGACTTCGCGATGGCGGCCGCCGCGAGCGACGGCAGCGTCGTCATCGCCTACACGCCGGTGGCCCGCGATCTCACCGTCGACCTCACTTCCGTCGGCGGCCGGGGGAGCGGCCGGTGGTTCGACCCCGCGTCCGGGGACGCTGTCGGCAGTCCTCAGCCTGGTGAGGGAACGACAACGTTCACGAACCCTTTGTCCGAGGATGCGGTCCTGGTCGTCGAGCCGGGCTGATTCCCTCATCGAGCAGGCGCTCGACGAACACCGCCAGCCCGTCCTCGTCGTTGGTGGCCGTGACGGCATCGGCGGCCTGCTTGACCTCGGCCAGTCCGTTGCCCATGGCGACGCCGATGCCCGCCCAGGCGAGCAGGTCGAGATCGTTGACGTGGTCGCCGAACGCGGCCACCTCGTGGCGGTCGATGCCCAGCCCGGCGCACAGCCGCTCGAGCCCGGACGCCTTCGTGACGCCCGCGGCAGCGACCTCGAGGAACGGTGCCCCGGAGATCGTCGCCTGGGTGCCCGGGACGGCCAAGTGCGTGGCGAGGGCCAGCAGCTCCTCGGCGGACGTGCCCGGTTGGCGCAGGATGAGCTTGGTGGACGGCCCGGCCAGCACGTCGGCGAGGTCGTACTCGACGTCCGGCTCGTCCGTGGGACGCCCATGGTCGCCGGGATCCATCATCCCGACGTAGCCGCGCTCGGGCATGAACACGCGCCCCGCGTCGCGCACCGACACGCAACGGATGTGCGGATACACCGCGCGCATCGCCTGCTGCATCGCCGTCTGCGCCTCGACCGAGAGCAGCTCCTCGAACAGCACCTCTCCGCGTCCCAGGTGGTACCCGACGGCGCCATTGGCGCACACGGCCGGGCCGGTGAGGCCGGCTGCCTGCGCGACCGGGGCCAGGACCGGGGCCTGGCGCCCCGAGATCGGCACCACCGGGACGCCGTCGTTCTGCGCCCGCGTCAGGACTGCCCGGGTGCGCTCACTGACCGTGTGGTCGCTGCGCAGCAGCGTGCCGTCGATATCGGTCGCGATGAGACGGATGCGGGTCATGGCTCGACCCTAACGGGCCCATCCCACCGAGGGGCGGTGCCGGACGGCTGGCCGCGCGTCAGACGCGGTGCCGCACGATGTTGACCACCGTGCCGTCGGGCGCGCGCACGAAGAACCGCCGGACGCCCCAGGTCTCGTCCCGCAGCGGCAGGACGATCTCGTAGCCTCGCTCCACCGCCTCGGCGTGGGCGGCATCGACGTCGGCGACCTTGACCGAGAGGTGGGGGTTGGTCGGCCCGCTCGCGTCCTGCGTCACCACCTGAACGCTGGCTCCGGTCTGCGGCGAGGTGAACCGCGCGACCCAGCCGAGATTGAACTCCTGCGTGCTCAGGCCGAGGAAGTCGACATAAAACGAGCGTGCCGCGTCCAGGTCGGGGACGCTCAGATCGGCGATCACCTCGGTGACCTGCACGCCGCCGCCTGGCCCGCGGCCCGCGCTGCGTGAGCGCCACTGTTCGACACTCATCGCGCACACGAGGTTGTCGTCCCACTGCCCACGCCACCAGTAGGACTTCGGTGCGAACGACTCGACGTGCATTCCCACGCGGCGCAACACCCGCTGTGACGCGGCGTTCGCCGGCGACAGCTGGGCGAAGACGCGGTGGCATCCCAGCCGTCCGAACAGGTCCGCCACGAGGGCGGACGCCGCCTCGGTCGCGTATCCGCGGCCCTGGTGCTCGGTCCGCAGGGTGAAGCCGATCTCGGCCACCCCGCCGTGCTCGTCGAGACCGCAGAACAGGTCGCCGACGAGTTCGCCGTCGCGCTCGATGCCGATCTGGCGCGATTCGCCCGGGGAGATGTCGCTCCACCCGGACGCCACCTGGCGTTCGACGCGCTCGCGCGTGACGGGCAGGTCCCAGTCCTGAAGGGCTGCCACCTGCGGGTCGTTGCGGTAGGCGACGACCGTGTCGATGTCGGACGCGGTGAGCGGGCGCAGCACGAGGCGCTCGGTGCGCATGGGGTAGACGGGGTTCACGAGGCCAGTGTGGCATCCACACCCAGATCCGAGCTCCGGGGCCTGACGGCTCCGGCCCACGCTGTCATGCTTGGCCCCATGAGCGATCAACTGCAGGTGACGACCGTGCGGCCGCAGGTCTCCCTGTCGATCTACGACGACATGACCGACTTCACCGTGATGAGCCCTCGCGACTACCAGGCTGGAAACGCGGACGCCGTGCTCACCGCCGTGGAGAGGTACGCCCGGGCGCTGCGCCTCCTCCGCGACGCGGCCCCGGACTCGTAGGGAAGGTCGGATCGTCCGGCCGAACGCGCGGGCTCACCGGGCGCGCAGGGCCGCCCGGATCATCGGCCACTGCAGGGGCAGCCGCGCCAGCGTGACGGCGAGCAGCCCGACCCGACCCGCCGAGGGGCGTCGGCGAGCGGACGCGGCGGCGTCCAGGCTCATCTGCACGTTCGCAGGAAAGACCGCCACCAGGAGCGCGGCGCTGGCCAGGCCCGCGAGGGGACGCGTGCGCTCGACAGCGAGGCCGACCGCGCACGCCAGTTCGGCGAGGCCGCTGACGATCACGAGTTCGCGATCCCGGCCGCGCAGCGGAGCCGGGATGATCGGCGTGAAGACCTCGGGCTTGATCAGGTGGAAGAGGCCCGAGGCGGCGAATGCCCCCGCGAGCACCTTGGTGTCGGTCGGCAGGGCAGCTGTCATGCTTGGGAGCCTAGTGGTCAGCGGCGGGCGGCCCTGACCCGGCCCGCGAAGGCAACTGCGTGCCTGCTTGCACTGCCTCGGCATCCTCATGGAACCGGTCCCATCATCTCTGTGTGGGGCGGCGATAGTCGCGTGACAGGGCGTGTCTTTGCCGCGACAACATCGGCCTGCGCGCGTCTGGCTTGCCGTTACACAGTTGTGACTTGCGCTTGGCTACCAGCCGTGGTTAGCGTTTACCCACGCGAATCCTGAGGAGCGATGCAACCGCTCCCGCCGCGCCAAGAGGCTGGACGAAGGAAGAGACGATGTCGTCTGAGATCCGGGACAACCCGAACACCCCGGACGCTGTCGCGCCCGCGCGGCTGCCCGCGGCCACTGAGGTGCCACCGGCCAAGCGGCAACACAACGGTGGGCTGTGGAAGTACCGGACGCTCTACCTCATGGCACTGCCCGGCATCCTCTACTTCATCGTGTTCAAGTACGCGCCGATGGGTGGGCTGGTGATCGCCTTCCAGAACTACGTGCCGATCATGGGGATCCGCGGCAGCAGGTGGGTAGGCTTCGAGCACTTCGTGAGGTTCTTCTCCCAGGACACGTTCGTGATGCTGCTGACGAACACCCTGACGGTGTCGTTCCTGCTGCTGATCTTTGCCTTTCCGACGCCGATCATCCTCGCACTGCTGCTGAACGAAGTCCGTCACGCCCTGTTCAAGCGCAGCATCCAGACGATCATCTACCTGCCGCACTTCATGAGCTGGGTCATCGTCGTCTCCATCTTCTACGTGCTGCTGACCACCGATCGCGGCGCGATCAACAATCTGATCAGCTCGGCCGGCGGAACACCGATCCCCTTCCTGACCGACCCGAACTGGCTGCGGCCGATGTACGTGGCGCAGGAGATCTGGAAGGGCGCCGGCTGGGGGACGATCATCTACCTGGCCGCGATTACCGCGGTGGACACGCAGCTGTACGAGGCTGCCGAGGTCGACGGCGCCGGGCGGCTGCGCCAAACCTGGCACGTGACCCTGCCCGCGATGCGTCCCACGATCATCGTCATGTTCATCCTGAACATCGGCGACTTCCTCGAGCTGGGCTTCGAGCACATGTTCCTGGTGCTCAATTCGCTCAACCGCGAGGTGGCCGACATCTTCGACACCTACGTCTACGTGACGGGCATTCAGAACGGTCAGCTCAGCTACGCGACGGCGGTGGGCCTGTTCAAGGGTCTTGTCGGGCTCATCCTCGTCGTCATGGCCAACCGCCTGGCGAAGCGCTTCGGAGAGGAGGGAGTCTACTGAGGCGTCCGCCTCGGTGACTCGCACACCATGTTCTCCTTCGAAGGGTTTCTCCGGATCGATCGGGCGCTGCGCGCCATGTACCGCTTGGCCTACCTCAACCTTCTCTGGTCGCTCGTGACGCTGTCGGGGTTGGTCGTCGTCGGCATCGGGCCCGCGTCGTACGCTCTCGCTCGGTACTTGGACGGCTGGGTTCGACACGGGGAGACTCCGCCACCCACGAAGGCGTTCTTTCAGTACGTGGGCGAGCGGCCGCTGCGTTCCATGTCGGTCGGCTGGGTCCTGTTGGGCGCGGGCGCCGTGATCGTGACGAACGTCTTCCTGGCTCCCAACTGGTACTTCCAGTTCTTCAACGTCGTCGCGCTGTGCGCTCTCGGGGTCGTGGCGGCATACGTGTTTCCCCTCATGAGTGCGATCGGCCTTGAGTCTCACGGCCGGCTGTTTGCCGCCGCCCTCCTCGTCGGGCTCGGGTCCCTCCACTGGACGATCCTGGCCGCCACGGCGTCCGCGGTCCTGCTGTATGCCCTTTGGCAGGTGGCGCCACTTCTGGCGGGTGTGTTCGGATTCGGCGTGCCAGCGCTGGCCTTCGCGCTCGTGACGAAGTCCGTGCTCCGCGAGTTGACCCCCGAGGCCGTGGCTGCTGCCTCGCCCGCAGTCGTGTCTCCCTTGATTCGTCGGTTCAGCCGACCGGCAACCTCATCCCTCACAACGCAGGCCACTACGAAAGGACTGGCGCGATGACAACCAACAACTACGGACGGCGGACGGCCCTCAAGGGCGCCGCCTTGGTCGCGGCCGCGACGCTGGCGCTCGCTGGCTGTGGCACGGGCGGCGGATCTGCCGGCGGCACGGACGCTGGGACGACCAACCTGGGCACCGCAGAAAACCCCATCACCTGGATGGCCATGCTGCACACGCCGGTGACGCCGGACGCCAACGGCCCCGTCCACAGCGCGCTCGAGGAGCTGACCGGGACCTCGTTCCAGTTCCAGTGGGTCCCCGACGCGTCCAAGGAGGAGAAGATCAACGCGGCACTCGCCTCCGGCGCGCTCGCCGACGTCGTGTCGCTGACGCTGATCAACAGCACGTCGGTGCGCACTGCGCTCGCGTCCGGCGCGTTCTGGGATGTCGAGGAGTATCTGGCCGACTACCCGAATCTGTCCAACATCCCCGAGGCCACCATCGAATCCGCGCGCATCGACGGCGAGTTGTGGGGTGTCCCCTTCGTCAAGCCGGCTGCCCGGTACGGCGTCGTCGTTCGCCAGGACTGGCTGGACAACCTGGGCCTCGAGGTTCCGCACACCATCGAGGAGCTGGGCGAGGTCGCTCGGGCGTTCACCACGGACGACCCCGACGGCAACGGTCAGAACGACACGGTCGGGTTCTACGACCGGGCCGAGAGCTTCCTGGTGGGCTTCCGCTCGCTGGCCGGCTACTTCGGGGCCGGACAGAAGTTCCAGCTCATGGACGACGGCCAGATCGTTCCCGCCTTCATGACCGACGAGTTCAAGGAGGCCATGGAGTGGTACAAGGGCGTCTATGACGACAAAGCGGTGAACCAGGAGTTCATCACGGTCCAGAAGTCGGCCCAGCAGGACGGGATCGCCCGCGGGCGCGGAGGTATCGCGGTCACCGGTCTTTTCGAGGCCCGCAACTACCAGAACCAGGCGATCGCGGCCGACCCGAACACTCCCATGGAGTGGGCGCTCATCAACGACATCACCTACGACGGCGTCCCGCGCCGCATCCTGTCGGACACCAACGGCGGCATGGGCGGCTGGATGGCCATTCCCAAGTCTCAGGTGAAGACAGAAGCCGAGCTCCGCGCCGTGCTGAATCTTCTCGACAAGCTCAGCACCGAGGACGCCTTCAAGCTCATGACCAACGGGATCGAGGGGACGCACTGGGAGCAGGACGCCGACGGCGTGGTCACCATCATCGACGAGCCGACGTGGCAGCAACAGGTGCAGCCCTACAGCTCGTCGCGTCCCACCGAGACCGTCCTCACGTTCAAGAGCACGGCCCCGTACATGGACGAGGCCAACGAGAAGATGGCCGAGAACGAGGAGTTCGTCGTCACGGATCCCTCGCAGTCGCTCACCTCGCCGACGAAGGACGCTCAGTGGTCGATGCTTGAGCAGAGGGCCAATGACGCCTTCAACCGCTACATGAACGGCCAGATCGACATGGGGGGCTACGAGCAGGAGATGCAGAGCCTGCGCGGCCAGGGCCTGGACCAGATCATCCAGGAGCTGACTGACGCCCACGCCCAGGCGAAGACCGGCTGACCCCGGCGGGGGGGGGGGGGCCGCGGGCCCCCCCCCCCCCCCCCCCGCGGGTCCCCACCCCCCAGCG
>JAKDIK010000434.1 GCA_030450535.1 Propionibacteriaceae bacterium | reverse complement strand
GCGTGGCCGGGCCCGCCCGGCGCCGGCACAGCGCGTCCGAAGTGCCCCGGGGCGGGCCGGCAGGCATGATCCGGGCGGGACGCGGCCCCCCCCCGGGGGTGACCCTGCCGGGCCGCCGGGTCCGGGCCCGGTCACGCGGCTCTCGGGACGGGCTGGGCGCGTACCTGCCGCTCTCAGCGCCCGCGACAGGGAGTTCCGCGAGTGGGCGACGGAGGTCGGGGGCCGGACATCCCGTTGTCGTCAGGTCCGGTCGGGTCATACCGTCGAGCTCCCCGCCCGAGGGGCATGACGAGGAGGTCAGCATGGCTCTGCGCGAACTCGAGTTCACGTCGCACAACGGCACCGACACCATCCAGGCCTGGGTGTACGAACCGGCGGTCACGCCGGTGGCGGTGGTCCAGCTCATCCACGGTCTCGGCGAGCACTCCCGCCGGTACCTGCACATGACGGCCGCGCTGGTGGATGCGGGGTTCGTCGTGGTCGCGGACGATCACGCGGGTCACGGTCGGACGGCGATGCAGTCGGGGACGTGGGGTGACGCCGGTGACGAGTCGGCGACGGTCATCGTGCAGGACGAGGTGACGCTGTACCGGAAGGCCAAGGAGCTGTTCCCCGACCTGCCGTACGTGGTGTTCGGCCACAGCCTGGGGTCGATGATCGCGCGGGCGCTGGTGCTGCAGCCGGGTGTCGAGGTCGACGGGCTCGCGCTGGGCGGTATCGCCGTGGGCATGCGCGGTGTCGAGTCGACGCTGGATCGCGAGGCCCTGAAGGCTGCCGTGGCGGCCGACGGTTCCGCCCCCGCTGCGGATGCGTTGGTGGGCCAGCTGTTCGACGGCTTCTACGACCGCCTCGGCCCGGACTTCGGCCCGACGGACTGGGTGGCGCGCAACGCGGACGTCGTCCGTGATCACGGCCGCGACCCCTTCAACAACTTCGGCGCCCCCTTGAGCAACCGGTTCCTGCAGGGCTTCGTCGACGTGTACGACCAGGCCAACGGCGACGACTTCTTCGACCGCCTTCCGCAGGTTCCCGTCGCGATCTTCGCGGGCGCGGAGGACCCGGTGACCAACTACGGCGAGGGTGCGCGCGAGGTCGCCCGGCGCCTGGAGGAGAAGGGCCACGACGTCGAACTCCACATCTACCCCGACGTCCGCCACGAGGTTCACAACGAGCCCGAGACCCGCGCCGAGATGGAGAACTCCCTCATCGAGTTCGTCCACCGCGCCGCCGGGCGGGACGACGCCTGACCCCCGAGGCGCACCCGGCCGCTCGCGCCCAAGCACCGTGACGGGGCCCTGCCGTGAGGATCGTCTCTCGGCAGGGCCCCGTCGGTGATGTGAGGTCTCAGGCCATGACGGGACGCACGCGTCGCCCAGCGAGGGGCTCGTCCATGGTGACCTCGCGAAGCGGAGGATGTCGCCGGTGGCGCAGCGAGGGCGAGAGGCCTGGCCACGGGTGACCTCGCCGAAGTGAAGGCGAGGATGCCGAGAGCAGGCTCCGCGACGAGTGCCTGAACATCAACAGCTTCTACTCGCTGCTCCACG
>JAKDIK010000042.1 GCA_030450535.1 Propionibacteriaceae bacterium | reverse complement strand
TCGCGCTCAGATACTCCCCCAGCGCGAGCAGCGGCCAGTAGACGACGTCGCCGTGGCTCTCCCGATACCCCGGACCGGCGTGGTCGGCCAGGTACTGGAACCACTGCGGCCAGTCCCCATTGTCCTGCTGCGCCGCGAAGGTGGCCAACAGCACCTCGCGCTGGACATCCCACCGTCCGGTCGCCACGAACAATCCCACCGGGCCCTGGCAGACATCGCGCGTCCCCCATGCCCCGCCGGTGAACTGCTCCAGCCCGCGCGGCGCCTGGTAGTGCACCAACGCGTTGGCGGTGAGCCAGCCCAGCATGCGATCCAGTCGCCGGACTCCCTCGTCCTCGGACGCCAGCGTCGGCGTCCGCCAAGCCTCCTCCCCGGTCCCGGCGCCCGTCGCATCCAGTGCCAATCGATACACGAGCTCGGACGCCGCCTCCTCCGTCACCGTCACGTCCGCCGCTCGCTCCGCCGAGACGAGCATCAGGTCCACCGGAACGCCCTCGGTCACGCGCACGGTCACGGTCAGCTCGGCCAACGACAGCGCCGTCTCCACCACGAGCAGCCGGCCGTGCCACCGGTACCACCACGTGCATGTCTCGCCGGCGGTCTCCCACGCGCTCGGCACGCCCAGCAGCTGCCAGGACTCCCCGTCGCGGACGAACACCCGGACGCCCTCGGCGCGGGTCAGCCCGAGGTAGCTGCGCCGCACCGACACGAGCGGATCGGCGCAGGAGTGCCCCAGCGTCACCTGGGACGCGAACGTGCCCGCCAGCCACGCCGTCGACGCGGCCGTCACGTCGAACGGTCCCGGGCCCGCCGACACCCGCTGGATGTGCCCGTGCGGGCGCAGCACCGCGCGCTCCTTCGCGGCGGCAACGAGGTACCGGTCCCGATCCAGCGCCGCCCACGGCCGACCGTGGGGGCCGAGCTCCAGCGTCGCCTCCCTCGCCATCGCGCGGAATTCATCGTCCGACAGCTCCTCGCCGTGCGCCCAGCGCACCGGGCTGAAGATCGTCGTCGCGACCGGGCTGGCCGTACCGCAGTCTGGCGGCTGCGTCGCGAAGCCCGCACCGGCCACCACCTCTCGGACCATCGCCGCGTCCGCCTCCCCCGAACGCTGCGGGTGATCGGCCAGCGCGACCCCCCGGAAGCCGATGGTCTCGGACGCCCCGGGCGCGAGCGTCAGCGCCTCGGTCTGCAGCCCGATCAGGGTGTGCTCGTGCTGGAGCCGCTCCGAGGGCAGGTCGGCATCCAGCCGCAACCCGGTGCCGGGCGCGTCGGTGCACAGCTGCAACGCGTCGGTCGACCACGCCGCCACGGGCAGGGTCGCGGTCAGCCCCAGCCACGGGTGGGCGTCCCCCGGCATGTTCTGCCGGACCGCCATGACGAGCCCGTCGCCGTCCGCGAGTGGCGTCACGTCGAGGTACTGCGACACGTAGAACTCGTTGCGCCGCAGCGCCTCGAACTCGGTGAGCGCAGCGTCGAACGTCCACACCGCGTCCACCTCGACGGGCTCGGCACCCTCGTGGGCGACCCGCAGCGTCCAGCCGAAGACGCCGGCGTCCGGCTGCTCCCACCACAGCGTCCAGGCGACGTCGCCGAGGCGGCCGGTGAGGACGACGCCACCGTCGCCGCCCTCCTCCGGCCGCGCGATCTCGCCCCCGGACGCCGGCCCGGTGAGCGGATGCGCTGCGATGGCGGACGCCGTGCGCAGCCGCAGCCACACTTGCTGCGGGCCGGCTTCCACGGCGCTGGCGGGGTACTGGATCAGGCTGAGATCACCGGCCTTCAGGGACGTCAGAGCCCCCGCGGCAGAGAATTCGGCGTGGACGATCGGACGCGCCGCATCGGGGACAGTCATGGGTTACCTCTCGTCGGGGAGCCGGAGTCCGTGTCCGGCGGGGAACAAGGGATGGGGGGTGTCGCCGGGCACGTCCTCGCGGGAGGCGCGCACGGCGTCCATCGACGACGGGAATTCGACCGGCAACCGGCCCTCGGGCGGCACCTGCCCGGTGAGGGCGCGCAGCCAGGCAACGTCGGTGACGCCGAACGTGACCGTCAGCGCCGCCGCCACGTCGACCAGCGGTGTGCAGACGGCCGGCCTGTCGGCGGCGACATCCACCACCAGCGGGCAGCGGCGCGCGATGCGGGCGAGGCGGTGAGCCAGCCCGGGCGGGAACTCCAGGCTGCCAGCGCGGAACCACGCCTCCAGGAACAGGTCGGAGCGCGGCTCGAACGGTGCCGCGAGCCGCACGAGCGCCACGTCGGCGTCCTCGGGACGCTCGACCACGGTCACGAACTCGGCCGCTACGCCCGCGTCCACGCCCTCGCAGTAGGCCCGTAGGCCGGACACCAGCGGCAGCGTGCCGTCGTTGGTCGCCACGACAACTGAGCGCGCCTGGGTCCGTAGCCCGAGCTCGACCGCTTCCGGCGTGCCCACTCGCCCGGTCGCGGCCTCGACGTCCACGAACGGGTCGTCGAACAGCCCGAGCGCGAACTTCACCCGCAGCAGGCGGCGGGCGGACGCCTCCAGCCGCTCGCGGGTCACGCGGCCCTCGGCGAGCAACCCCAGCAGCAGATCGGTGCACTCCTCGCCGCCGAACTGGTCGACGCCCGCATCGAGGAGCTTCAGCATGCGCGCGGGTGGATCGAGATCCTCGACGCCCCAGGCGCGTGCTGGCAGCACCTGATCGCCGACGTGGTTGTCGTTGACGAGCTCCCAGTCACTGAGGATGACGCCGTCGTAGCCGAGCTCCTCGCGCAGCAGACCGGTGAGAATCTGCTTGTTGTAGCCGAAGCCGACCTCCTCGATCGCCTCGCCGCCCCGGTGCAACCCGACGGGTCGGCCGTAGTAGGGCATGATCGCCGCGGTGCCGGCCGCGATGGCGGCGCGGAACGGTGCGAGGTGGTCGTCAAAACGCAGGCCCGGATAGACCTGGTCGCGGCCATACGGGAAGTGGGCGTCCTCGCCGCCGGCCTGTGGGCCGCCACCGGGGAAATGCTTGGTGGTGGCGCTCACCGATTCCGGGCCGAGCTGATCCCCCTGCAGCCCGCGGACCGCCTGCTCGGTGCAGCGGGTGGCGAGGCCGAAGTCGGCTCCGAAGGTCTCGCGCTGGCGTCCCCACCGCGGCTCGGTCGCCACGTCGGCGGTCGGGTGCAGTGCGGCGCGGATCCCCACCGCGACGTACTCGGCCCGCACGATGTCGCAGTACCGCCGGATGAGTTCGGGGTCGCGCAGCGCCGCCAGCCCCATCGGGTCGGGCCACTGGGAGAAGAAGACCGACGCCCAACCAGTCCCGGCGTTCTGCGCGGCGGCGTGGCGAGGATCGGTCGAGATCGTGACGGGGATGGAATGCGGCTGCTCGCAGGCCAGTTGCTGGACACGGTTGGCCCAGGTGGCGGCCGTCCGGGCGTCCGCGAGGTAGTGGACGTTGAAGTGGTTCATCGCTTTGCCAAGGACCACGTCACAGGTGGCCGACTTGGCGATGTGGCCCGGACCGTCGAGCAGTGTGCCGTCGGGCCCGGCCTCGATCACGGCGTGGAACATGAGGCCGACCAGCTCCTCGGCCGACAACCGGGGGATCAGATCGTCAACGCGCGCCTCGACCGGCAGCGCCGCATCCTCGAACGGATCCAGCCGGCCGTTGTGGTTGAGATCCCGCCAGGCGGGACGGTCGCCGGCGGGACGCGCGACGGGGTCGGTCGGCCTCATGGTCACCTCACGCCCTGGTGTTGAACGACTCGATGCCGATGACCGGACGCAGCGCGCGTTCGACCTCACGGGTGGCGAACCAGCGGCGCATGCCGTTCTCGATGAGAACGTTGCCGAGCGCTCCCATGATCATCGACTGATCGAGGGACAGGTGCCGGTGTGCGACCTGGCCGCTGCGCAGGGCGATGGCGTCGTGGAACCCGCCGGGCCCGTAGGCGTCGAAGTTGCGCTGGAGGCGGACGAGGTTGTCGATGGCCCCGTCGCGGTCGTACATCATGCCGAGGAACGCGGCGTGCGGCGTCACGACGCCGTCCCCATAGGTTGTCGGCGGGTTGCGCCAGTCGTAGTTGGTCTCCTCCTGGTCGGAGAAGTAGCCCGTCGGGTTGAGACCGAGGGCGTCCACCCCGTACTCGCGGTAGCCGCCCGCCGGGTTCGAGCACGGCGAGAAGCCCCAGTAGCCGTAGCGGGCATCGTCGAGGCCGTGCTCGCGCTGCGCCCGGACGTGCAGCGGGTGGTTCTGGCCCCAGCTGTTCGGCGCCCACGTGGCCTCGGGCACGAACAGGTCGGGCATGAGCTCCTCGAACATCGAGCCGCCCCAGCCGGGCACGACCTGCATGTCGCGGTAGGTGTAGGCGCCCTGGTAGACGGGGATGCCGAAGTACTCCTCCCAGTCACCGACCGGCGGCATCTCCTGCCAGTCCCAATCCGGCGGGAACGTCCGGAAGGTCGCGTAATACGCCTGCGGTGGAATCTGGCCGCGGATGATGCCGAGGTAGTTCACCATGCGGGCCTCGGAGATGGCCGTGTCGTAGTGATGGCCGACGTGGTACCACAGGTCGGGGCCGATGCCGATGGTCGGGGGCAGCAGGCCCGCGTCGGGTCGGCCCGGATCCTCCAGCCAGAAGCCGCCGTAGTTGGCGCCGCCCGGCCGCCACCAGTCGCGGTCGTAGAAGATGTCCCAGCGCATGGCGTCGTAGAGCTTCAGCGCCGTCTTGCGGTTGGACGGGTCGGCCTGGGCGACGAGGTAGAGCGCCGCACCGAGCCAGCCCATGTCGACGCTCGACACGAACGGGTGGACCACGTTCCCGTCGTCGGGCCATGTGCGCAGGACGTCGCCGGTCGCCTCGTCGTACCAGTTGAAGAACATGCCGCTGGCGTCGTGCTTCTCCATGCGGCCGAGGGTCGCCAGCGTGCGCGCGATGCGGTTGCGGCACTCGCCGGGGTTGATGATGCGGAGGTCGCGGGCGACGATGCAGCTCCACAGGTAGCCGCCGATGTTGGTCGGCGAGGTGTAGCCGCTGCGCCGGCTCAGGCCGGCATCGATGTTGTCGGCGACCAGCCCGGTGCGCGCGTCCGCCATCGCGGCGAGCGAGTTCCAGGTGTCGGACGCCCAGCGCAGCAACCGGGCATCGTGGCGGCCCGGACGCCCGCGTCCGCCGGGGTTGGCGAACGCCGGTGGGGTGAGCGAGGCGGCGACGCCGAGGCCCGCGGCCGTCCCGAGGAGTCCGCGGCGGGTGAGATGTGCACTCATGAAAGTCTCCCTTGGCTTTGCGTGTGCAGTGTTGTTCGATCGGTGTCGGTCGGTTGTCGGTCGGTTGTCGGTCGGTTGTCGTTCGGCGATGGCCGCCGTCACTTGATGCCGGTGCTGGCGATTCCCTCGATGAAGAAGCGCTGGAAGAACAGGAACACCAACAGGATGGGGAGCACGACCACGCAGGCGCCCGCGAGAAGCAGGCCGTAGTCGGTCTGGTTCTGCCCCGTCGACACCAGCGCCAGCGCGACGGGCAGGGTGTAGGTGCGTTCGGTGGCCGCCACCACCAGGGGCCAGAGGAAGTTGTTCCACGAGGCGAGGAAGGTGAGGATTCCCAGGGTCGCCATGGCCGGTCCGGCCAGCGGTAGGTACACCCGGAAGAAGATGCCCAGCTCGCTGGCCCCGTCGATCCGGCCCGCTTCCAGCAGGTCGCGGGGCAGACCGAGGAAGAACTGCCGCATGAGGAACACGCCGAACGGACCCACCAGGAACGGCAGGATCAGCGCCGCGAGGCTGTCGGCGAGACCGAGGTTCACCACCAGCACGAACTGGGGGATGAACACGACCAGGCCCGGGATCATCAAGGTGCCCATGACGGCGCCGAAGATGATCTTCTTGCCGGGGAAGTTCAGGTGCGCCAGCGCGTAGCCGAGCATCGAGCAGAACAGCAGGTTGCCCGCGGTCACGCACACGGCGACGAAGGTGGAGTTGAAGAAGTACCTTCCGAAGGTCAGTCGGTCGAACAGGCGCGAGAAGTTGTCGAGCGACGGGTTCTCGGGGAGCCAGGTCGGCGGGACGCGCAGGAGTTCGCCCTGACCCTTGAGGCTGCCGAGCACCATCCAGATGAACGGCGTCATGACGACGAGCAGCATGATCGTCAACACGATGTAGAGCCACAGTCGGGCTCGAGTGCGCTGCATCATGACTCCCTGGTGACGCGGAACTGGATGATCGTGACGATGACGATCACGATGAAGGTGAGGTACGCCATGGCGCCGGCCAGGCCGTAGTTGCCGAAGCCGAACTGCTGGTAGGTGTACATCGAGGCACTCAACGTGGAGTTGAGCGGGCCGCCCTGGGTCATGACGAACGGTTCCTCGAAGAACTGCAGGTAGCCGATCGTCGTGGTGACCATGACGAACAACAAGGTGGGCCGCAGGATCGGCAGGGTCACGTTCCAGAACCGTTGCCACGGGGAGGCCCCGTCCAGCATGGCCGCCTCGTGCAGCGACCACGGCACCGACTGGAGACCGGCGAGAAAGATGATCATCGAGGTGCCGAAGTTGCGCCAGACGGCCATGATGATGAGCGAGAGCAGAGACGTACGGGTGTCACCCAGCCAGTTGGGTCCGTCGATGCCCACCCAGGCCAGCACGTTGTTGACCAGGCCCCGGTCGGGCTCCAGCAGGAACCGCCACACCACGGCGACGGCGACGATGCTGGTGACGACCGGGGTGTAGAAGCCCATCCTGAAGACGCCGCGGAACCGCGTGATCCCCTTGTCGAGCGCCACCGCGGCGGCCAGGCCGGCCGCCATGGTGAGCGGGACGCCGACCACCACGAAGATCGCGGTGTTGAGCGCGGCCCTCAGGAACACCGGGTCGCTGAGCGCCTGGGCGTAGTTGTCGAAGGCGACAAAGTTGACGGCGAAGGGCGTCCTGATGTCCCTGATCCGCGTGTCGGTGAAGCTCATGAACATCGACTGGAGCACGGGCCAGGCGGTGAACACGGAGAACAGCAGCAGGAACGGCGTGGCCAGCAGCAGGCCCGCCCGGGCCTCGCACGCGTTCCGCCGGGAGACGGAACGCGAGCGGGCCTGACGCGGGGCCTCGGCGGGTGCGGAGGCGGTCATGAGAGGGTCAGCCCATTCCGATGGAGGTGGCTTCCTGCTGCAGGGCAGTGAGCGCCTCGCCGGCGTCCGAACCCGTGATGGTGACGCGCTCGACCTGGCTGTCGAAGGCGTTGGCCACCTGCTCCCACGTCTGGATCGCGGGCGGCGCGTACGCGGTCTCCAGCTGCGTCCCGAAGGTGGCGAGCTTCTCGTCGGCCTGCAGCTCCTGGGCGTCCCACGCCGTCTGCACCGACGGCAGGTCGGTCGTCATGCCGAACCACTCCACCTGCGTCTGCTCCTGGCTGAGGTATTCGACCAGCTTCCAGGCGGCGTCCCGGTTCTGCGTGGCCGAGAAGACCGCGAGGTTTGAGCCGCCGATGAAGGACGCGCTGCTCTCCTTCGTGGGCATCACCGCCACGTCGTAGGAGTCGGCGAAGCCCTCGCCGCCGATGTTCTCGACCGACGCCATCATCCACGGGCCCGAAATGAACATGGGGACGGCCCCGGAGACGAAGTCCGCCTCGGTGGTGCCGCTGGTGGGGGCCGTGTTGGCCAGGCCCTCGGTGAAGAAGGACTGGTAGTACTCCAGCGCCTCGGTGTTCTCGGGGGTGTCGAACGTGAAGGCCGTCTCGTCGTCGTTCACGACCTGACCGCCGTTGGACCACATGAGCGGCAGGACCGTCTGCCAACTGCCTGTGCCGCCCGGCTGGATGCTGATGGGCCAGCGGACGCCCTCCTGACCCTTGAGGGCCTCTGCCATCGACTTCAGCTCATCCCACGTCGTCGGCGGGCTGGTGATGCCGGCAGCCTCGGCGATGTCGGTGCGGTAGTACAGGACTCGCGTCTCCACGTACCACGGCACGGCATAGGAGGTGCCGCCGACCTCGGTCGTGGCCTGGGCCCCCTCGAAGAACGAGTCGGCATCGATCAGGTCGGGGGTTGGGTCGAGGGCGTTGAGCCCCACGAACTCGCCCATCCACGTCGTCCCCACCTGGGCCACGTCAGGCGTGGTGCCTGCGGCAATGGCGGCCGTGAAGCGGTCGTGGGCCGAATCCCACGGGATGGCCGTGACGTTGACGGTCACGTCGGGATTCTCCTGCTGGAAGCCCTGGACGAGCTCCGGCAGGGCCTCGCCCTCCGCGCCCATCGCCCAGACGGTCAATGTTCCGCTGGCAGCCCCGGTCGACACCTCCTGCGCGGGCGACTGCTGGCCACCGGTCGGGGTGTCGGCGCGACCGCACGCGGCCGTCCCCACCAGGGCCAGCGCCATCGTGAGTCCGACGAGAACTCACTTGGTTGACTTCATGGTTCCTCGCTTCCTGCGCTTCGTTGCTGTGGTGCTTCGTTGCTGTGGTGCTTCGTTTCGGTGCTTGTTGTTGCCGGTCATGCTTGGTGCGGTGGTGCTGGACGCCGGGCGGTCAAGGGTCGGCGCAGCCGCAGGACTGGCGGTGCACGATCGAGGTGGACAGCACTGTCTTGTCCTCGACGGCCCTGCCCTCGAGCAGGTGATGCAACTGCTCGGCGGCGAGGGCGCCCAGGGTGGTGAGCGGCTGGGCGACGGTGGTGAGCCCCGGACGCAGGTAGCGCGAGACGCGGATGTCGTCCCACCCCACGACGGCGACGTCGCCGGGCACGTCGACGCCGAGATCCTGTAGTTCGTGCACGATCGCGACACCGATCTCGTCGTTGCCGCAGACGAGGGCGTCGAACGGCAGGTGTTGGTCGATGAGCCGACGGGCCAGCTCGCGTCCGGCCGGCTCGTCCATGGGGACGCCGATCGGGTCGGGCACGGCGATCCCGGACTCGATGAGCGCCCGCCCGAACCCGCGGTAGCGGGCCTCGATGTCGGAGCCCGGATCGACGGGTCCCACGAAGGCCAAGCGGCGGCGGCCCCGATCAAGCAGGTGTCGGGTGAGCTCTGCGGCCGGGCCGGCCGACTCTGCGTAGATGGACGGGATGCCGGGCAGGTGGGTCCGGGCGACGGTGAGGGTCGGACGCGTGCGCGCTACCTCGGCGACGAGGTCGTCCGACGCGGCGCTCTTGGCCAGGAAGGCGACGGCGTCGCACTGGCCGACGAGCCGCCGGATCGCGTGGTCGCGCTCGGCGTTGTGGTTGGCCTGCAGCACGACGACCGACAGATCCAGCTCGCTGGCGCGTGTCTCGAAGCCGACGGCAAGCTCCGCGTAGTAGGTGCCCTCGATGTGCGGCAGCACCATGCCCAAGGTGCGATAACCCGTGCCGGCGAGAACCTGGGCGGCGAGCTTGGGCACGTAGTTGAGGCTGGACGCCGCCCGCTCGACGCGGTGTCGGGTGGCATCCGGGATGCGCCGATCGCCGCGAAGTGCCCGCGAGACGGTGGACGCCGACACGCCCGCCTTCTCGGCCACCTCGTAGATGTTCGGAGTCACGCGCGTCCCCCTTGACGACCCTGGCTTGGTGCTCGGGACTCTAAACCCCCTGACCAGACGTGCGCAAGCGCTTGCATTGTGACCGTGAGCGAATCGTGACCTGGGCCCGAACCCGCCCAAGCATTGACACCCGACCTCAGACCAGGCCCATGAGTTCCGGCAACCACATCGACAGCTGCGGCACGAAGACGACGATGAACAGCCCCAGCACCAGGGCACCGAAGAACGGCAGCATCTGCCGCACCACCGGCTCCACCGCGATCTCCCCCACCCGCGCTCCCACGAACAGCACCGTGCCCACCGGCGGGGTGATGGTACCCAAGCACAGGTTGAAGGTCATCATCATGCCGAAGTGAATCGGGCTCACGCCGAGTTCGGTGACGATCGGGAGGAAAATCGGGCCGAAGATCAGGATCGCCGGCGTCGGATCCATGAAGGTGCCCAAAATGAGCAGGATCACCATGATCAGGATCAAAATGGCTGTCGGGTTGTCCGTGAGCCCGAGGATGCCGCTGGCCACGGATTCGGGGATCTTGGAGTAACTCATCACCCAGCTCATGATCGAGCTGACGCCGATGAGCAGCATGACGATCGTGGTCGTGCGCGTGGCGTCCAGAATGATCGCGGGCAGGTCGGCCAATCTGATCTCGCGATAGATGAACCCCAGCATCAGCGAGTACAACACGGCGATGACGGCCGATTCCGTGGGGGTGAAGACACCCGTCAGGATCCCACCAATGACGATCACGATCATGAGCAACGACGGAACGGCACGCCATATGGTCTTCGCCGCGATGCCCAAAGTCAGCTTCTCGTCGACCTTCGCCGCGCGCAGTTCGGGTCGCCGGATCACGTACCAGCCCACCACGAGCAGGCACGCCAGCATCCAGACGATGCCCGGCCCGTAGCCCGCCATGAACAGCGCCGCGATGGACGTCGAGGAGACCAGCGAATAGACAATCAGCGTGTTCGACGGCGGGATGAGCATCCCCGAGGGAGCGGACGCCACGGTGGTGGCTGTCGCGAAAGGCCGGGAGTAGCCGTCGGTCTCCATGCGCGGGATCATCACCTTGCCGACGGCCGCGCACGACGCCACCGCGGCCCCCGACACGGATCCGAACAGGGCGTTGGAAACCACGGTCGTCGCCGCGAGCCCGCCCGGCATCCTGCCCACCAATACCTTGGCGGCGTCGATCAACCGCCCGGCGATGCCGCCGGAGTTCATCAACGATCCCGCCAGAATGAAGAACGGGATCGCCAGCAGCGTGAACGAGTTGATCCCGGTGAACATCTGCAGGCTGCTGACGAACGAGGCGCGTTCGGCACCCAACACGGCCGCCAGGGCGAGGAAGCTCGAGAGCCCGACCGACACCGAAATGGGGACGCCGAGGGCGAGGGTCACGACGATGCAGACAACGAGGATGATTCCGGCGAGGAATGCGGCGTCCATGTCAGACCTCCCTCGCCCGGTTCGGCTTCCGAGGCGGGACGGGCGTCCGAGGTGGGACGGGGGCTGTAGGCTCGTCGTCCAGTTCCACCAGCCCGCGCACGTTCGCGCCCTCGGCGGATTCTGGTTCGGGCGCGAGTTCTTCGCCCCGAACGATTTGGAGGAGATGGTAGGACGCATAGAAGGCGACGAGCGCCCCCGCCACCGGTAACGCGATCAACACCTGCCCCACGGTGAACGGCAGCCCGGACACGTTTTGCTCCCACGTGATGCCCACCGCGCGAAGGCCACCCCAGATGAAGACGAGGACGGCCAGAGCCAGCGTGCACACCTCCGCGAGCATGTCGACGCCCCGGCGTCCGCGGCGGCCGAACCGGTTGATGATGAAGGTAATGGCAATGTGGCCGCGTTCGCCGAACACGTAGGCGGCGCCGAACAGCGACAGCCACACGAACAGGTACTGCGCCGCGACGGCCGACCACGTCGAGGGTGCGGCTAGCACCTGCCGGGTGAACACCTGCCAGCTCACGACGATGACCAGCGCCGCGAACAGCAGGATGCAGAACCAGCCGAGCACGGCGTCCAACCCACGTTTGACGGCGTCCATGTCAGGCCTCCTCTCGGATGCGCGCATAGAGCGCACGGGATGTGTCGGTCGTGAGGTAGCGCTCGGCGACGGCCTGCAGGCGCTCGACGAACGGCGCCCGATCCGGCTCGAGGATGGTGACGCCCTCGTCGAGCATGGTCGCCACGGCCGCTTCTGTCTCCTCGATCCACAGGCGGGTGTGGTTCGCGGACGCCCGCAGCCACGACTCGCGGAAGGCGCGGGCGTCCGCCTCCGACATACCCCGGACGAGCCCCGTGTGAACGACGATGAAGTCGAGCCCCACCTGGTGGGCGGTGTGGGTGTAGTTGCGGGCCACCTCGAGATGTCGCTGGGTGACGTAGGAGACCTCGTTGTTCTCGGCGCCGTCGAGGATGCCCGACTGGAGGGCCGTGTACACCTCGGCGTAGGGCATCGGGGTCGCCGACGCGCCCATGGCATTGATCATGTCGATCGCCACGTCGGACTCCTGCACGCGGATGCGCGTGCCCGCGAGATCCTCGGGTGTCTCGACGGGCGCCCGCGTGTAGACGTTGCGGGCGCCCTGGGTGAACATGCCGACGACCGTGATCCCGTGGGACTCCTCGAGCGAGGAATAGAGGTCGCCCATGATGTCGAGGTCGTTGGTGACCCGCACCTGATGCTCGATGTCGTCGAACACACCCGGCAGGTTCATCGTGCGGTAGTCGCCGTTGAGGTTCTCCAGCGCCGTGCCCGAGATGACGGCCATGTCGACGGCGCCATCGCCCACGAGCATGACCACCTCCTGCTGTCCGCCGAGGGTGGCGTTGGCGTAGACGTCGATGCCCCACCGGTCTGACGTGGCCTGAGCCAGGTCGACGTTCCACGCGTTGAGGGCCGCATACGACGGGTGTTCGGTCGTCTGATTCAGCGAGAAGCTCATCAGCTTGCCCTCCTCGGGCGAGCCGATGAGTGGCGTGCACCCCGCCAGCCCACCCGCGGCTGTCACCCCGCCGGCGAGTGCCAGGAATGTGCGTCTGTCCACGGTGACTCCTTCGTTGGATCCCGGGTGTTCGCGTCGATCCTAGGGCGTCCGGGGACCGCGCAAGCAGGTTTGACTGCGGGAACGTGATCGGCGCCCCCTCTACGCGTGTCTCATCCTGGCTGTTGCTCCTCGGGCGGCCGGGTGGAACCTCGC
>JAKDIK010000224.1 GCA_030450535.1 Propionibacteriaceae bacterium | reverse complement strand
CGCGGACGCGGCGGGGGCACGCGGGCCCGGCGACGCGGGCACTCAGCTGTGGTGGGCCGCCCAGTAGTCGTCCATGGTCCCCTCGCGGATTGCCGCCGCGAGCTGGGCCAGGTTCTCCTCGTCG
This sequence comes from Propionibacteriaceae bacterium, assembly GCA_030450535.1. GTDB lineage: Bacteria > Actinomycetota > Actinomycetes > Propionibacteriales > Propionibacteriaceae > Propioniciclava. Next base: position 4,707 of record JAKDIK010000224.1, on the reverse strand, counting down.
ACGATGTTGACAGCCTGGCCATCGGAGGTGCGCCGGAAGCCCGAGATCGGGGCCTGCAGCTGGCGGATGTCGTCCGAGCCGGTGATGCGCATGCTGGACGCGGTCGAGAACAGTTCGTCGGTCGTCAGGCCCTCGTCCACCGTGACGTACTGGCTGAGCAGCCCGGTCATCTCGGTGAACTTCGCCGGGTTGGCGAGCACTCCGGCCGACGTCAGTTTGGTGAGGGCCGCCTTGACGACGGTCCGCTGCCGTTCGGCGCGGTCGAGGTCGCCCTCGGGCAGTTCGTAGCGCTGCCGCACGTAGGCCAGCGCTTCGTCGCCGCTGAGCGTGATCTCCCCCGCGGGCCAGGAGTAGCCCTCCGACGAGGAGGCCACCGCGTTGTCGACGGTCACGCCGCCCAGCGCCTCGGTGAGGCCTGCGAACCCGGTGAAGTCGATGACGACGGCGTGATCCATCCGGACGCCGACCAGCGACTCCACCGTCCGCACGGCCAGCGGCGCTCCGCCGTACGCGTAGGCCGCGTTGATCTTGGCGAACCCGCGGCCGGGGATGTCGACCCACATGTCCCTGGTGAACGAGATCAGGTACACCCGGTCGCGCTCGGGCGTCACGTGGGCGAGCATGAGCACGTCGCTGCGCCCCCGATCGCCCCCGCGCGAGTCACTCCCCATGAGCACGTAGTTCAGCGAGCCGGGAGCGGTGGCGGTGGGCTCGGGCCGGGCGGTGTCGATCGGGTCGGCGGTGGGCAGCAGATCGGGCGTCCGCGTGATCGCATCGACCGATCGCCAGGTTTGCGTTGCGTAGAAGCCACCGAGGACCAGCGCCAGAACGAGTGCGCCGCCCAGCAGAGCTGAGAACCACGCCCACAACCGGCGGCGTGAGGGCGCAGCGGAGCGCCCCGCTTCAGACGATTTCATGCTTTCCCCCCGCACTCTTGACCGAGTGCATTTCTACACAGCCCGTCTGGGCTGGGCCCGACGCTACGCCCGTCCGAGCAATGCGGTAAGTCCCCTGGTGGGGGACGCCGTGGGGATCAGTACCCGATGGTGGCGAGATACTCCCGGGAATCGGCGATGCAGTCGTAAGGGTCGCGACCGTAGGTATCGTCTTGCTCAATGAAGAAATACTCAGCACCCGCGGCCTCCGCGGCCGGCAGGAGTTCAGGCCAGTTCATGTTGCCTTGGCCCACCTCGGCGAACTGAACGATGTTGTTGAACGCATTCTGCCAACCGGAGAAATCGCCCGCCGTGAGGAGCTCGAGGGCGGAGGCGGGCACCGATGTCACCCGGAAGTCCTTCACGTGGATGATCCGGCAGACCCCCGAGTACCGCTTCAGCATGTCCAGCGGCGCCATGCCCCCGCGCTGGACCCAGTGCAGGTCAACCTCGAAGTTGAGCGCCGGCGCCACCCGTCGCACGAGGTCGAACAGCAACTCGCCGTCGAACCGGGTGAGGTCGACGTGATGATTGTGGTAGCAGAGCGTGATGCCGTCGGACGCCAGCCGCTCGGCCGCGGTCTGGCATTCGGACGCCCACGTCTCGGCGGCCTCCTTCGCCATCATGGCCTCGAACGGCATCATGCCGATGCGCGCGAACCGCGTCCCCAGCCGATGGCAGTCGGAGACGACCTTGTCGTAGTTCTCGGCCAGATTGTCCCCGGTGGCCACCCGGCCGGGCTTGAGCGCCACCGAGAGCGCGCCCACGTCCAGGCCGAGCTCGGCGACGCCGCGCTCGAGATCGGCCGTGTTCTCCTCCGTCATCGGAATCTGCGACACCTCGACGGCCGCCAGATCCATCGCCGCGATCCGCTCCAGCACCGGGTACATGCCCTGTTCGGCCACCTGGTCCTTGAGCATCATCATCATCACGCCCAACGTCGCCATGGTTCAGCTCCTCGTCTCGAAGGTGCCCTCGGCCTCGATGCGCCGGTTCAGCTCGGCGAGGTAGGTCTGTTCGTCGAAGTCGGTGATGGACACCTCCTGGCCCAGCCAGCTTGACAGGTGGATCGCGTTGGCCAGCCGGACGCCGTGAATGCCGTCCGCACCCGGGGCCAGCAGGTCCTCCTCACCCCGCACCGCCGCCGCAAAGTTGCGGAGCACCTCGGCGTGCTGGGCGCCCCACACCGAGCCGTAGTCCTTGGTTTCAGTGCTCATGAGCTCCTCCTTGTCGAGCTGACCGGTGAAGAGTCGGCGCACGGCGTCCACGTCGAGAGCCTCGGAGAGTTCCCGCTCATCCTGGGTCAGACGCGTGATGGTCACCGTGGTGGAGTTGTCGACCACCACTTTGCCCTTGTCGCAGAGAATCTCCAGCCGATCGGTGCCCGGCAGGTCATGAGTGCACGTGATGAACGACCCCGTCGCGCCGTCACCGAAATCCACCAGGGCGTTCACCTCGTCCTCGACGACGATGTCGCGGCGGAAGCCGTAGGCGCACTTGGCGAATACCGAATTCGGCACGCCGCATACCCACTGCCACAGGTCGAGTTGGTGCGGCGCCTGGTTCACGAGGACGCCGCCGCCCTCCCCACCCCACGTGGCCCGCCACGCCGATTGGCGGTAGTAGGGCTGGGGCCGCCACCAGGTGGTGATGATCCAGCTCGTGTGGCGCAGGGCGCCCAGCTCGCCGGAGGAGATCAGCTCGCGCAGGTCCTGGTACAGCGGGTTGGTCCGCTGGTTGAAGAAGACGCCGAACGTCAACTCAGGCCTCGTGGCGGCGAAATCGATGAGCTCGCGGGCCTGCTTGGTGTAGACGCCCACGGGCTTCTCCACCAGCGCGTGGACGCCGTGGCTGAGGGCGTGGATGCCCATCTCGGGGTGCAGGTAGTGCGGAACGGTCGTCACGACGGCGTCCACGTCGCCCGAGGTCACCATGTCGCGGTAGTCGGCGTAGAAGGGAACGCCGAGGTCGTCCGCCGTTGCCTGCTTCTCGGGGAGGATGTCGCAGATCGCCCCGATCGTCATGTTCGGTACCTTGCCCTCGGTGAGGAGTTTGGCGTACATCCCGCCCTCGGCTCCCAGACCGATGATGCCCAACCGAACCTTGCCCTGATCTGCCGTCATTGCCCTCGCTCCTTTGCTCGTGGGTCCGGTTGTCACCCTATGCGTTGGCCGCCTCGCGCGGCGCCGATCGGCCACCAGCGGAGCGAGACCCCGCCCGACGGCCCGCTCAGCTCAGAACCCGGAGACCTCGTAGGTGCGCTTGAGCATCTGCAGAGACTTCATGGCCTCGGCGGGTCCGATCCAGAACGGCTCGGGGTCATCGACCCGGGCGTAGAAGTCCCGGATCAGCAGCTCGTGGGAGACGCCCCAGTAGGAGCGTCCGCCGGAGGTGGCGCGGCGCTCCTCGAAGGTCTCGACGCGGCCGTCCGCCCAGGCAACCGTGAGCCCGTTGCGCAGGCTCACGTACGCGTGCTCGCAATCGAGCTCGATCTCGACGGGACGGTGCTGCGGTGCGGTGAGCGTGGCGTACACCGAGCTCTGGACACCGCTGGCGTGGGTGAACAGCATCTCGGCGGTGTCCTCGACCTCGGTGATGTCACCGAACTTGTTCTGCGCCACATGGCCCTTCACGTCCACCACGTCGCCCAGGAACCACTGCACCAGGTCGAGGGTGTGGATCGCCTGGTTGATGAGCAGCCCCCCGCCCGCGCGGGCGCGGCTGCCCCGCCACGGCTTGGCGGCGTAGTAGTCGGCGCTACGCGTCCAGACGACCGAGGCGTAGGCGCCGCGGATGGCGCCGAGGCGCCCGGAACCGAGGAGGCGCCGCAGCTCCTGGCTGCTCACGTTGTAGCGGTTCTGGTAACAAATGCCGATCTTCGCGCGGGCGGTGGCCGCGGCGTCCACCAGCCGTTGCGCGTCGGTCAGCGACGCCGCGAGCGGCTTCTCCTGGATGACGTGGACGCCGAGGGCGAGCGCCGCGAGCGACACCGGCACGTGCTGGTCGTGGGGCGTCGTGACGTGGACGACATCCACCTCGACGGCATCCACGAGCTCGTCGACGCTCTCGAAGGCCGGGACGCCGAGGTCGGCGACCGCGGCGCTCCGGCGGTCGGGATCGGTGTCGACGACGCCGACCAGATCGGTCCCCTCGATGTCGGTGATGGCCTGGGCGTGGACGCCGGCGACGTCGCCCCAGCCGATGATCGCGGCCCTGCTGATTGGCATGGGGATCACGTTACTTCCGCGCACCGCACGGGTCGAGCCGTCCCAGCCCATCGGGTGTGGTCCCAGGGCCTCCAGCTGCCCCGGCCCGCCTCCCCCAGCTCTGGGTCCGGCGGTTGCCACATTTCGGCAACAAGCTGGGAAAATACCTTGTCACAGATCTAGGATGCTTCATCGAGACGTAGGAGCCGGGGGGATCGAACGACTCGCACGACCCTCTTCGATGCCGACGGCGCCGAACTCGACGAAGCGACGACGGACGCCGGCGGCGTCCTCAGCTTCGCCGACCTGCCGGCCGGCGACTACCACCTGCGCGAGCTTCAGGCGCCCGAGGGCTTCCGGTTGGCCGAGGGGCAGCTCGAATTCAGCGTGGTGGCCGGCCAGTCGAGCATCGATCTGAGCACCATCGACCACCCGATCCAGACCGTGTTCCCCGACACGGGCACGTGGGGTCAGACCGCCGTGTACGCCGCGGCCGCCGCCCTGCTGCTGATCGCCCTCATCCTCGCCCTGCGACGCCGCCCGGACGCGGACGACGCGGACGTCGA
>JAKDIK010000223.1 GCA_030450535.1 Propionibacteriaceae bacterium | reverse complement strand
TCTCCGCGGCCGGGCTGGGGGATCTGGGTTCGAACTACGGCACCGCCCACGCGGGGGCGTCCGGGGTGGCGTTCCTCACCGAGACCGCCCGCCGCGTACGCGCGGCGGGCTTCGAGATCGGCAACGTGGCGGTGCAGGTGATCGGCAACCGGCCCCGGCTGGCGGCACGCCGGGCGGAAGCAGAGCGGGTGCTGTCGGACGCGGTGGGTGCGCCCGTCAGTGTGGCGGCGACCACGACGGACGGCCTGGGCCTCACCGGCCGCGGCGAGGGCGTCGCGGCGATCGCCACGGCGCTGGTGGACGCACGCCCCGCGTAACGGCCGAAGCTCAGCGCACCTCGCTGGCGTCCGCCACAAAGCTGTTGCACACGCCGATGCTCGCGCTGCCCAGCCCGCGGTTGAACCAGTCGCGACGGGCGTTGCCCGTGCCGTGGCCGGCCGCGTAGTCGATCTGGCCGCTGAGCACGTCGTCGCCGAGGTTGTAGGCGAGGGTGCCGAGCGCGGTGATCTCCGCGGCCCCGAGCTCCTGGCTCTGCGCGACCGAGGAGACGTACAGTCCGGCGAGGCAGTCGGCCTGCACCTCGGTGCGGCGCGAGAGTTCCAGCCCGGCGGCCTCGCTGGGGGCACGCTGCTCCAGGACCTTCTCGGAGACCAGCATGGCGGTCCGCGCCTGTACGGCGTGGCCGAACTCGTGGGCGATGATCATCTCGGCTGCGTAACGGGTGTTGGCGATCTGCGAGGGGAACGCGCGCAGCAGCGGCTGGGCGTAGTAGATGCGCTGATCGGCCGTGCAGTAGGCGGCGTTCACGTCGCTGAAGTCGCCGCAGGCCGTCCGGATGGGCTGGTCGTAGACCGTGACCGGCGGACGCGGCAGCTCGAACCCGGCCGCCGTGACCGGGTCGTCGAACACGCGCATGAGGCAGGCCATCTGGTCGTTCAGGTGGGCCTGCATGGCCGACCGGCCAGCGCTCCGCATGTCGATCGAGCCCATCGGGCAGTTCGTGGGCGTGGGGACGTTGTGATCGTAGACGGGGTTGCGGGTGAGCAGATTCTCGGCGGCGTCGAGGGTGCGCGGGCCGGGCACGGCGGACGGATTGGTGTCGGCCGCGGGCGGGGAGTAGCTCTCGTTGGCGTACGAGCCGCTGCCACCGGTGGTGGTGGTCGTCGTGGAGCCCCCGGTCTGGGTGGCGGGCGGCACCTGCTGCACCCAGTCGCGCAGCGTGGACGCCACGGTCAGCACCCCCCAGACCAGCAGCACCATCGTGAGGATCGAGCCCAGGCCGCTGCGTCGGCGCCGGGGCCGCTGCGGCTGGGGTGGCGGCCAGCCTGCGGGCGAGCCGTACGGCAGGCGCTGGAGCTGGGGGGCCGGCTGCGCGGGGCCGCGCCGGGGTGTCCACGGCGCTTGCGTCGGCCACGAAGCCTGTGCGGGCCACGGAGCCGGGCCGCGTGATCCCGGGCGCTGTTGGAACTGCGGCGACTGCCACGCCGGAGGCGGGCCCGACGAGGTCGGCGGGTGCTGGCTCACGACTGTCAGACTAGTGCGGTAGTTTCGTCGCGTGAGAAGCCCGCGCCCACGCCGCCTCGTTGCCGTGCTGCTGCTCGTGTGTCTGATGCTCGCCGGCCTCGCGCGTCCGGCGCACGCCGTGACCCAAGTGGAGTCCTACGACGTTGCCGCCCGCGTGGACGCCGCCGGCGTCCTCAGCGTCGAGGCCACGATCACCCCGGACGATCAGGCCGGCGACCTCGTCCAACGATTCGCCACCACCCAGGCGACCACCGACGGCCGTCAGTACCACTTCACCATCGACAACATCCGCGTCACCTCGGCCGGCGGCGGCGACGTGGGCGCCAGCGTGAGCCAGGACGGCGCCTACACCGTCGTGACCGTGCCGAACCTCGGCGAGGCCGTCGTGTTGAGCTACTCCGTGCGTGGCGCCGCGATCGCGACCGACGACACCACGACGGTCGGCTGGCGGTTCCTGCAGGGGCTCAACGTGGGCGTCACCACCTTCGACGCCACCGTCGAGGGGCCCGGCCCGTTCGTCATGATCGACTGCGCGGCGGGCCCGCCCGGGACCCCCGGCGCGTGCGGCTGGTACACCGGCGGCACCCACGACCAGCAGGTGCCCGCCTTCCACGACGGCCCGCGGGGCCCCGGCGAGGTCGTCCAGGCCGTCGTGCGCTACCCCGAGGCCGTGGTGGCCGCCAACCAGGAGCTGGTGACCCTCTGGACGCTGGACCGCGCCTTCTCGATCCGGCCGCTTCCGCTGGCGCTCGCGCTGCTCGTCGGGCTGCTGGGCCTCGCGGCGCTGTGGCTGGTGCACCGCCGGTTCGGGCAGGACGCCCGCGGCGAGGGGACCGGGCCGGCCGTGGTGGCGTCCTTACGGCCCGTGGCCGCGGGGCAGAGCGAGTTCACCGTGGAGAAGCAGGTACGACCCGGCCAGGTCGGCACGCTGGTCGATGAGCGGGTTGACCCGGTGGATGTCGCGGCGACCGTCGTCGATCTCGCGGTGCACGGCTCGCTGGTGATCCGCGAGCTGCCGCGCTCGTCGGCGTTCGCGCGCACCGACTGGGAGTTCCTGCCGCGCGGGGAGCGCCGCGACCTGCGCCCCTACGAGCAGCGCATCGTGGCCCTGCTCACCCCGGGCGGCGCGCCCGGCCTCCTCTCGGCGGTCGGTCACGAGGTCGGCGACGCCCTCGACGAGGTGCAATCCCTGCTCTACGACGACGTCGTGGCGCGCGGGTGGTTCGCGCGGCGTCCGGACGAGACCCGCAACATCTGGACGCTCGGCAGCCGCATCGCGCTCGTCGTGTCGGTGCTGCTGGCCCTCGGGCTCATCGCGTTCACCGCCTTCGGGCTGTTCGGCCTGGTGCTCGTGGCGCTGAGCCTCGGCGCCGGAGTGATCGGGCAGGAGATGCCGGCCCGGACCCCGGAGGGCACGTCCGTGCTGGCCGGCCTCGGCGTCCTGCGCGGCCAGTTGCTGACCCAGCCCACGACCGAGATGCCGCGCGGCCGCGAGGTCGCCGAACTCAGCGAGGTGCTGCCCTACGCGATGGTCCTGGGCGGGACGGAGCGCTGGCTGGACGGCCTCGTGGCCACCGACCACGATGAAGCCTCCGACGAGACCGACCTGCCGTGGTACCACGGGCCCCAGGGCTGGCGGCTCGTCGACCTGCCGGACTCGCTGCGCAACTTCGTGACGACCCTGGAGGGCACGCTCGTCGAGCGCTGACGCTCAGCGCAGGTCGAGGCCCGGGTAGAGCGGGAACTTCTCCAGCAGCTCGGCCGCCCGGGCGTGGGTGCGCTCGGGGACGCCGTCGGCGACGGCGTACTTCGCCTTGCCGGGCTTGCCCGTGGACGCCGTCACCGGCTCGGTGGCGCCGAGGACGCCCACGATCATGTCCGCCACCTCGTCGAACTCGTCGGCGCCGAAGCCGCGCGAGGTGAGCGCCGGCGTCCCGATGCGGACGCCCGAGGTGTACCAGGCGCCGTTCGGGTCGGCCGGGATCGAGTTGCGGTTGGTGACCACGCCGGAGTCGAGCAGCGCCGACTCGGCCTGGCGTCCGGTCAGGCCGAAGGAGGTGGTGACGTCGAGCAGGCACAGGTGGTTGTCGGTGCCGTCGGTGACCAGCTTCACGCCGCGCTTCATCAGGGCCTCGGCCAGCGCCCGCGCGTTGTCGGCGACGGACTGGGCGTAGGTCTGGAACGCCGGCGTCCGGGCCTCGGCGAGGGCGACGGCCTTGGCGGCCATCATGTGGGACAGCGGCCCGCCCAGCACCATGGGGCAGCCCTTGTCGACGAAGCCGGCGAATTCTTCGGTGGCCAGCACGAGGCCACCGCGGGGTCCGCGCAGCGACTTGTGGGTGGTGGTGGCGACGACGTCGGCGTAGGGGATCGGGTTCTCCTCGCCGGTGAACACCTTGCCTGCCACGAGGCCCGCGAAGTGGGCCATGTCGACGAACAGGACCGCGCCCACGGCGTCCGCGATCTCGCGCATGCGGGCGAAGTTGAGCCGGCGCGGGTAGGCGGAATAGCCGGCGACGAGGATCAGCGGCTTGAACTCGCGGGCGTCCGCGAGGAGCTTGTCGTAGTCGACCAGCCCCGTCTCGGGGTCCGTGCCATAGGAGTGCTGGGCGAACATCTTGCCCGAGATGTTGTGGCGGAAGCCGTGGGTGAGGTGCCCGCCGGCGTCCAGGCTCATGCCCATGACGCGCTGGCGGTTGAATTCGGCGCGAAGCTGTTCCCAGTCGGACTCCGACAGGTCGTTGACCGTCTTCGCGCCCAGGCGGGCCAGCGTCGGGGACTCCACCCTCGCAGCCAGGATCGCCCAGTACGCCACGAGGTTCGCGTCGATCCCGGAGTGGGGCTGGGCGTAGGCATACTCGGCGCCGAACAGCTCGCGCGCGTGCTCGGCCGCGAGCGACTCGACGGTGTCGACGTTCTGGCAGCCCGCGTAGAACCGGTGGCCCACGGTGCCCTCGGCGTACTTGTCGCTCAGCCAGTTGCCCATGGTGAGCAGGGTGGCGAGGGAGGCGTAGTTCTCGGACGCGATCAGCTTCAGCGAGCCGCGCTGGTCGTCCAGCTCGGAGCGGATGGCGTCGCTGATGCGGGGCTCGACCGACGCGATGACGCTCAGCGCCTGGCTGAAGGCATCGGACGCGGTGGCGGTGAGGTCGGACACGAGGGATTCTCCTTTGGCGGTTCAGACGCGAGGGCCCCAATCTATCGCCCGGGAGGGTGAGGGCGGCCAGCGCGTCGCCCGTGGCGGATCGTCGTCGATCTGATCCGTCGAGTAGCGTCGGGGGCACCACCTCGAAGAAAGGTCGTATCCATGTCGGACCAGCCCTCGTCCCCAGAACCCACCC
>JAKDIK010000222.1 GCA_030450535.1 Propionibacteriaceae bacterium | reverse complement strand
CTCAGCGCGTGAGTGAGCGCGTGCTCACTGCAGCCTTTTCGTCGCGGGTCGCCCCGGACATCGTGCCGAGTCGGCCCGATCACGGGCCGCCGTCGGGTCGCGAACACTGAGGCAGAGGGCGCGACAAGGGGGCCGGCCCTCACGGACCGGCCCCCGGCGAGTCATTCAGCGTCAGGCGCCGACGGGATCGTCGCCCTGCCTGCCGGACTTCACGCCCTCCTCGACGCGGGCGCCGAGGGTCTCGTCGACGGACTTCCAGTACCAGAAGAACCGCTCCAGCACCTCGGGGCGCTGCAGGCCCGACCCCATCCCGACCAGCGTCTCGACCAGTCGGTCGCGCGACGCATCGTCCAGCACCTCGCGGACCAGCGTGCCGGCCTGGCCGAAGTCGTCGTCGTCGGAGCGCAGCGTGTACGCCGCCCGCACCATCGGCCCGTCGGATTCCCAGCCCTCGGCGACCTCGCCCTGCCACTCGGAGTACTCCCGCCCCAGCGAGTTGGGGGCGTACACGGGGGCGTCGCCGGTGTGGTGGTAGGCCATGTTGCCGTCGAACATCCACTGGTTCGCCTGCTCGATGCCGCCCTCGACGCCCAGCGGCTGGTTGACGGGCAACTGGTGGAAGTTGGTGCCGATGCGGGCCCGGTGGGCGTCCGCGTAGCCGAACACGCGGCCGAGCAGCATCTTGTCGGGGGAGAAGCCGATGCCCGGCACGATGTTGGACGGCGCGAACGCGGCCTGCTCGATCTGGGCGAAGAAGTTCGTCGGGTTCTCGTTGAGCTCCAGGACGCCGACCTCGTGCAACGGGTAGTCGGCGTGCGGCCAGACCTTGGTGAGGTCGAAGGGGTTGAAGCGGTAGGTCTTGGCCTCCTCGTACGGCATGACCTGCACCGACATCGTCCACTTCGGGTAGTCGCCCGCCTTGATGGCGTCGAACAGGTCGCGACGGTGATACTCGGCGTCCGACCCCGCGAGCTTCTCGGCCTCCTCATTGGAGAGGTGCTCCATGCCCTGCTGGGTGTGGAAGTGGTACTTCACCCAGAACCGCTCGCCGGCGGCGTTGACCCACTGGTAGGTGTGCGAGCCGTAGCCGTTCATGGTCCGCCACGACTTCGGCAGCCCGCGGTCGCCCATGAGGTAGGTGACCTGGTGCGCCGACTCGGGCGAGAGCGTCCAGAAGTCCCACTGCATGTCGCCGTCGCGCAGCCCCGAATCGGGCAGACGCTTCTGGCTGCGGATGAAGTGCGGGAACTTCATGGGATCGCGCACGAAGAAGATCGGCGTGTTGTTGCCGACCAGGTCGTAGTTGCCCTGGGTGGTGTAGAAGCGCAGGGAGAAGCCACGCACGTCGCGCCAGGTGTCGGGCGAGCCCAGCTCGCCGGCGACGGTGGAGAAGCGGAGCAGCGTCTTCGTCTCCGTGCCCGGGGCGAAGACGGCGGCCTTCGTCCACTGGGACACGTCGTGGGTGACGGTGAACGTGCCGAAGGCGCCGGCGCCCTTGGCATGCGGACGGCGCTCGGGCACGTTCTCACGGTTGAAGTGGGCCAGGGTCTCGACCAGGTGGACGTCGTGGAGCAGGAGGGGTCCGTTCGGGCCCACGCTGAGCGAGTGGGCGTCGCTCTCTGCCGGGGAACCGCCGGTGGTCTGCGAGTGCGTCATCGGGAGATGGTCCTTTCCTTCGCAAGGGGTTGTGGCTGTGGGGAACAGCCCTCAACCCAGTGAACACCTCGGGTCTGACAAACATTCCGGCAACACAGCTTAGGATTGCCTGCGTGCAGGGGATCTTCATCGTCTTCGAGGGCGGCGACGGCGTCGGCAAGTCCACGCAGGCGGCGCTGCTGGCCGAGTGGCTGGACGCCCGCGGGCGCGAGGTCGTCCGCACCTTCGAGCCCGGCGACGGACCCGTCAACGCCCAGATCCGGCACATCCTGCTGAGCCGCTCCACCGAGAACCTCAGCCCCCGTGCCGAGGCGCTGCTCTTCGCCGCCGACAAGGCCCAACACGTCGCGTCGCTGGTGCTGCCGGCCCTGGACCGGGGTGCCGTCGTCGTCAGCGACCGCTACGTCGACTCGACGCTCGCCTACCAGGGTGCCGGTCGCGTCCTCGATATGGGCGAGGTCGAGCGCATGAACCGCTGGGCCACGGACGAGCTGCGCCCCGACCTCACCGTCCTGCTCGACCTCGACCCCACGATGGGGCTGGCCGGCATCGCCGAGGCCGACCGCATGGAGTCGGCCGGCGACGACTTCCACGCCCGCGTCCGCGCCGGGTTCCTCGAGCAGGCCGAGCGCGACCCTGCGCGCTACCTGGTCCTGCCCGCCCGCGATTCGCGCGCGGCCATCGCGGACGCCGTACGCGCCCGCGTTGCCGAACTGCTCGATCCGGACGCCGACGCCGAGGGTCCCGACGTCTCCCGCCGCGGCCTGCTGGGGGCCCTGTTCGCCCCCGAATCGCGCCCGGATGAGGCGTCCGCCGATCCGCCCCGAGAAATGTCGGACGCGGACGGCAGACTCGCCCCATGAGCGTCGCTTCTTCGGTCGTTGCCGGATCCCCGCCCGTGGGCGAGGGCGTCTGGTCCGACCTGGTGGGTCAGGACCGGGCGGTCGCCACCCTGCGGCGGGCGGTCACCGGTGAACGTCACGCGATGACCCACGCGTGGCTCATAACGGGGCCACCCGGTTCGGGACGCTCGAACGCCGCCAAGGCCTTCGCCGCCGCGCTGCAGTGCCGAGACGGCGGCTGCGGCACCTGTCGCGCCTGCCGCACCGCGCTGTCGGGCGCGCACCCCGACGTGACGCTCGTGCGCACCGAGCAACTCTCGATCGGCGTCGACGACGTGCGCGACCTGGTGCGGCGGGCGGCCATGTCGCCCACCCTCGGGCGCGCCCAGGTGCTCGTCGTGGAGGACGCCGACCGCGTCACGGAGCGCGGCGCGGATGCGCTGCTCAAGGCGATCGAGGAGCCGCCCCCGAAGACCGTGTGGGTGCTCTGCGCGCCGACAACCGACGACGTCGTGGTCACGATCCGCTCCCGCTGCCGCCGCGTCGAACTCGCCACGCCGTCCGACGAGGCGGTCACCGCCCTGCTGGCGGGGCGCGACGGCGTGCCCTACGAGATGGCCGCCCATGTCGCCCGGATCGCGCAGGGTCACATCGGACGCGCCCGCGCGCTGGCCCGCAACGAGGACGCCCGCCGTCGCCGGGCCGAGGTGCTGCGCATTCCGGCGGCCCTCACCACGTTGGGGGAGTGCCTGCAGGCGGCGGCGAACATCGTCGGCGCGGCGAGCGAGGAGGCCACCCAGGCCACCGAGGAACTGGATGCTCGGGAGCGAGCCGCCCTGTCGGAGGCGCTCGGCCTGGGGACGCGCGGCGCCCGGCCGCGCAACGCTGCCGCCGCGCTGAAGGATCTCGAGGAGCAGCAGAAGGCCCGGGCCAAACGCCTCCAGCGTGATGCCCTCGACCGCGTTCTCACGGAGTTCACCGGCTACTACCGCGACGTGCTCGTCCTGCAGACCCAGGCCACGGGGCGGCTGATCAACAGTGATCTCGCCGACGACCTCCACACCCTGGCCCGGCGCAGCACGTCCGAACAAACGGTGGCCCGGTTGGATGCCATCCTGGCTTGTCGGGAGGCCCTCGAGACGAACGTCGCCCCCCAGCTCGCCGTCGAGTCCCTCATGATCAGCCTGCACACCCCCTGACCGTCCGCTCCGGCAGCCGCGTCCCCTGCCGGGGGTGTCGCTGCGGGGGATCGACGGTCAGGTTTGCGACGATGGAGTGGCTACTGACCCGCAGCGAAGGACCTCCCCATGGCCGAACGTCACGACCCCATTCCCGCCGATTCTCTCGACGAGTCGTACGACCACGACGGCACCCACGGTGCCACGACGTGGCGTCCGGATGGCGTGCTGGATGAGCCATCGCACCCCGCCGACTCCCACCTCACCGACTCGCACGCCACCGACTCGCACCCCGTCGGCACCGTCGAGCACGACCGCACCGAACCCTTCGGTGACGTAGCCGCCGAGGGCGACGACCGTCGCGACGGCCACGGCTACGGCGACGAGGCGACGTGGGACCACGAGTCCCTGTATCGCGCCCAGGAGGGGAGCGACGGACCCTCGACCTCCGCGCCCGGACCCGCGACGGCGTCCAGCGAGGCCGTCCGCGCCGAGCGCGAGCGACTGCAGAACGAGCGCGCCGCCCGCCGCGATGCGCGACTGGCCGCCCTCGCTCCGGCGCCGCAGCCCGATCCGGCCGCCGCAGGCACGGCACCCCGCGGGGCAACCGCCGCGGCGCCGGGCTCGCTCAGCCCGATCCCCTCCGAGCCGGTCGTCACCGAGCGCATCGTCACCCGCCGCAGCACGGACCGTTTCGGCCCCTCCCTCGGCCTGTTCCTGCTGCGCCTCGTGACCGCCGCGATCATGGGCGTCCACGGCATCCAGAAGCTGCTCAACCTGCCGGGCACCACCGCCATGCTGGAGCAGACGATGATTCCCTACCCCTCCATCATGGCGATCGTGATCGGGGCGGCCGAGGTGGCGATTGCCATCGCGCTCGTCTTCGGCCTGATGACCCGCATCGCGGGCCTCGGCGTCGCGCTCATCGCCGGCGGTGCGCTCGCGTTCGTGCGGTGGGGCAACTGGAACCCGTTCGTCACGGGCCAATCCGGCTTCACCGGCGAGCTCGAGCTGCTGCTCGCGGCCGTGGGGGTGTTGCTGCTGTTCACCGGCGGCGGCGGCTGGGCGGTCGACCGCGGCTTCCGCACCCGCCGCGCGGCCGAGCGTGAACTCCGCGAGGCCTGACCGGGTGCCTCTGCGGCCTCCCCGTTTCGCCACGAGCGCGGCCCGCGCGGCCGCGCTCGTCGCGTGTGCA
>JAKDIK010000433.1 GCA_030450535.1 Propionibacteriaceae bacterium | reverse complement strand
TGCTGCTCAACCGCTTCCGGTGGGAGGACAAGCCTGCCGCGGAACGGCAGGGCCGGCCGTTCGAGCGCGTGCAGTCGCTGCTCAGCATCGCCTGCGCCCGGGCCGTCCGCGTCACCGGTCCCGACCCGCGCGCCCGCGGGCAGCGAGGCGAGGGTGTGGCGGCCCCGGGAGCACAGCACGTCGGCAGGGTTCTCCCGCGCGGGAATCGCGGCGAGCGTGAGCCCGGGCACCGCGGCGGTGGGCAGGTCCTTCAGGGAGTGGACGGCCAGATCGACCTCGCCCGCCAGCAGCGCCCGGCGCAGCGCGGCGGCGAAGACGCCGAGGCCGCCGGCGTCCACCAGCGAGGCCGCGGTGACGTCGCCCTCGGAGCGGATCGTGATCAGCTCCACGTCGTGGCCCAGCGCGGTGAGAGCGTCGGCGATCAGCCCGGACTGCGTCCGGGCCAACTCCGAGCCGCGCGTGCCGAGCCTGAGCCTCACGCGTCTCTCCGGTCGGTCTCCTCCAACGGGTCGGTCCGCTCACCCGCTCCGGTGGGGGCATCGCCGTTCTGCACCACCAACTTCTCGGCCACCGCGCGGCCGTGCGGGATCACCGCGGCCAGCCCGGTGCCGGCGTACCAGGCGCCCGTGATCTCGAAGCCGGGCAGCTCGGACGCCGCGGCCGTCAGCTCTGTGACGCGCTCGCGGTGCGCAGGCGTTTGCGGGGGCAGTGAATTGGGGAAGCCGATGGACGCGTGGCCCACGACGTCATCGGCGCTCAGCTCGACGCCGAGCAGGGTGCTGGCATCCGCGAGCGCCTGCTCAAGGGTGGGCTTCGGCGTCTCGTGTCCGGTCCGGCCGTAGGAGACGCGCAGGATGTGCCGGTCGGTGCCGGCGACGGTCGCCGGCCACTTGATCGAGTAGTGCGTCACCGCCTTGCAGCACACGTCGGGGGCGCCGGGCGTCACCAGCAGCCCGGATCCGCGCGGTGCGGCGTCCAGTTCGGGCTTGACGACGGCGAGGCAGACCTGGGCGAGGTCGGCGCCGCGGGGCAACTCCCAGTCGCCGACGGCCAGCTCGGCCAGCGGCCGGAGCAGATCGAGCGCCGCGCGTCCGTCCAGGGCGACCACGACGATCGGCGTCCGGATGCGCTCCGGTTCGCCGGTCGGGACCGGCGGATCGGCGGGGTGGGGCGCGCGGCCGGCTGCGTGGTGGGTGACCACCCAGGCGTCCCCGTCGCGCTCGAGGGCCGTGACCACCCGCCGGGTCTCCACCGTGCCGCCACCGTCGGCGATCGCGGACACGAGAGCTTCTGCCAGGCGGAACATGCCGCCCTCGGTGGCAGCGACCACCGGACCGTCGGGCGCCTTGTCCCGCACGCCCGCGGCGGCACCGACGAGGGAGCCCGCCTCGGCCATCGCCTCGCGCAGGCCGGGGGAGACCACATCGACAGCCAACCGGCTCGGGTGCACCGAATGCACGCCGCCCGCGATCGGGTCGACGAGGCGGTCGAGCACCTCGCGACCCAGCCGCGTCTCGACGAGGGTGGCGAGGTCGGCCGCATCCGAGCCCGCCTCGGGGCC
>JAKDIK010000432.1 GCA_030450535.1 Propionibacteriaceae bacterium | reverse complement strand
CGTCAGCGCCCATCGCGTCCCCCTGCGTTTCCCGGCTCGCTGGTCAGCGCCAACAGCGCGTCGAGATCCACGTGGGTCTCCACGGCGTCGGCGAGCCGCTCGATCATGGCCTCCCGGCGGGCCGCATGGCCCAGACGGCCGGCGTCCGGCACCCACGCCGACCCGGTGGTCTGTGCCACCCAGCCGAGGAAGGCGTTCCGGAACCCGTCGTCCTCCAGCGCCCCGTGCAGCAGGGTGCCGCAGGTGGCCCCCACCCGGACGCCGTCGAGGAAATCCTCATCCACCGGTCCGGTGATGCGGCACGCCCCGTGGTGGATTTCGTAGCCGTCCACCTGATGCTCCCGCCAGGCGAATCGCGAGCGCGCGGTGATCTTCGGGCCGAAGGTCACCTCCACCGGCAACACCCCCAGCCCCGGCACGGTTCCCGCACCGGACTCGACCTCGTCGTCGATCGTCACCGCGAGCATCTCGTAGCCGCCGCAGATACCCAGGGTGGGGCGTCCGGCCTCGTGGCGGGCGCGCACGACCGCGGCCATGCCCCGCGCGCGCAGCCAGGCCAGGTCGGTCACCGTCGAACGCGAACCGGGCAGCACCAGCAGGTCGGCGGCCGCGCAGGCGTCCGGGTCGGTCGACACGTCCACGGCGACGCCCGGCGTGTGCGCGAGGGCGTCCACGTCGGTGGCGTTGCTGATGCGCGGGAAGCGCACGACCGCCACCGTGAGCGTGACGGGATCGGGGTGGGGCGCGTGTTCCCAGCGGGCGACCTCGAGGGCGTCCTCGCCGTCGAGCCACACGTCGTCGAGCCACGGCAGGACGCCGAGGCAGGGCATGCCTGTCCGGCGGGTGATCTCGACGAGCCCCGGGTCGAGCACACTGGGGTCACCGCGGAACTTGTTGATGATGTAGCCACGAAGCAGCGCACGGTCGGCGTCGTCCACGAGTCCCCACGTGCCGTACAGCGAGGCCAGGACGCCGCCCCGGTCGATGTCCCCGACCAGCACCACCGGTAGCCCGAAACGCCTGGCCAGACCGAGGTTGACGTAGTCGCGCTCGCGCAGGTTGATTTCGGCGGGCGAGCCGGCGCCCTCCACGACGACCAGGTCGTGGGCATCCGCCAGCCGCTCGTGGGCGGCGAACGCGGCCGCCGCCAGATGGCTGCGCCCGGTCGCGTACTCCCCCGCCTCGAGCTCGCCCGCGGGCCGGCCGTCGACCACCACGAACGCGCGGCGATCCGAGCCGGGCTTGAGCAGGACCGGGTTGAGGTCGGCGACGGGTTCAACCCGAGCGGCCTGCGCCTGCAGGTACTGCGCCCGGCCGATCTCGGCGCCGTCGGCGCACACCGCGGAGTTGTTGCTCATGTTCTGCGCCTTGAAGGGGACCACGTCGATTCCTCGTCGGACGAGCGCGCGGCACAGGCCCGTCACCACGAGCGACTTGCCGGCGTCCGACGACGTGCCGGCGATGAGGATTCCGGTGATGGCAGCCTCCTGGGTGGGTCAGGGGCGCGCGCTCGACAGCGCGCGGCCCGGGTGGTTGGGTGGGTGGGCGTGAGGGTCCTTCT
>JAKDIK010000041.1 GCA_030450535.1 Propionibacteriaceae bacterium | reverse complement strand
ACTCCGCTGGCGCCCCAGCACCAGCGGAGTGATGTTCGACCAGCGGAGTGGAGTTCGGACCAGCGGAGTGGCTTGCGCCCGAGCCGACCGGCGCGGACCTACCCCCGGGTCACCCTCACGTGAGGGCAAGCTTCATGCCCACGTGGGTCCTGGCGAAGCCAAGCCGCTCGTAGAAACGGTGTGCGTCCAAGCGTGTCGCATCCGACGTGAGCTGGACCATCGCGCAGCCACGTGAGCGGGCCTCCTCGATCAGCCACTCGATGAGGTGCGTGCCGTATCCACCCCCGCGCAGCGCCGACTCGACCCGTACGGCCTCGATCGTCGCGCGTGAGGAACCGCCTCGGGACAGCGATGGGATAACCGAGATCTGAGCCGTGGCCACGATGCGGCCGTCGAGCTCGCCGACGACGACCAGCTCGGACGGGTCGGCCGCGAGCCGTTCCCAAGCCGACCAGTACTGCTCCGGGAGCGGATCGCCGTACGCCTCGCGCGTCGCACCCAGCTGGTCGTCGGCGAGCAGCCGCACGATCTCCGGCACGTCAGCCCGAGTCGCCGGGCGAATCTGCAGGTCACTCACCCCAGACACGCTAGCTCGCGCGGGGTGGACTTGCGCGGGTTGGTATCAGGAGCGGATGGGGGACGTCGCCTCGGTGACGAGCGCCTGGGCGGTGGCCGCAGGCGTCCGACTGCCCGCCCCACTTCGCTGGTCGAATAGCGACTCCGCTGGCCGAAACTCACTCCGCTGGCGCCCCAGCACCAGCGGAGTGATGTTCGACCAGCGGAGTGGAGTTTCGACCAGCTGAGTGGGTGAACACCGTGGATGGTCGCCCCGGCCCGCAGCCGCGGGACCAGCAACCCGGTGAGGCACCCGGCTCAGCCGATGTTCTTGTTCTCCCGGTACGTTCGCCAGGTGGTCTCGAACGCCTCGGTCTGCTCCGGGATCGGACGCCGTTGGCGCCACGCGAACGTCGGCTCGCCCTCGCCGTCCCAGCTTGTCACCTGAATAACGTCGTCGAGGGCGCCGGCGTCCAACTGCATCCGGAACAACTCGGGCAGGGGCTCGACGACGCTGGCGTCCAGCCGCGGCAGATCGCCGTCGGGGTCGGAGTACAGCACCGAGCCGCGCGACAGCCCGCCGGTGCCCACGTAGTGCTCCATGGCGTGCAGGTAGACGAACTGGCTCGTGAGGATGTCGCGGATGAGGAACAGCCGGCTCACCGAGCGCCTGCTGCCGGGGTCCGCGGCGATGGTCTCCTCGTAGTCGCGCCACAGCGCGGAGAGCTCCTCGCGGGCCTGCGCGACGGACTCCTTCGACCGCACCACGCCCGCCTTGTCACTCATCACGCGGCGGATGTGTTTGATGAGGTCGTCGGTCGTGTCGGTGCCCTCGGCGGCCCGCTGCCCGGCCGCGTCCAGCAGCGTCACGGCGCGCTCGGTGACGCCGCGGGCGGTGTCGGCGAAGGCGTCCGCTTCGAGCGGATCCTCGCGTCGCACCTGGGCGATCCAGGACGCCGCCCGCGTCGCGCCCACTTGGCCCGAGTTGAGCGCCGCACCGCCCGGGCGGTAGACGCCGTGCGCGCCGGCAGCCTCCCCGATGGGGAAAAAACCCTCGACGTTCGAGTGCCACCACTGATCGATCTCGAGCCCGCCGTTGTTGTGCTGGGCGCACACCGCGACCTCGAGCATGTCCGTCTCCAGATCGACGCCCGGGTTGCGCTCCAAGTAGAACGTGTAGGCGGGGCGATTCATCTGCTGGAGCCGCTCGATGGGTGTCGAGTTGCCCAGCTGGACGACGCCCGTCGCCTCCAAATACGCGTACGCCTCCTCGGACAACTGCGACGCGTCGAAGTCCTCACGCACCGGGTTGGAGCGGAAGTCGAGCCACACGCGGCGTCCGCGCAGCTTCGTCTCGGCATAGACGAGCAGGTCGATCAGCGAGCTGCCCTCGGGGGCCTTGCGCACGTCGAAGGGCCACTGGTAGCCCTTGAGAAAGATGCGGGACAGCTGATCGCCGTAATCGGGGAGGAAGTCGGTGAGGAATTCGCGCGCATCATTGCCGTCCCCGTTCGTGCTCACGAAGCGGGGTAGCGCCTGCATGTACGTGCCGGACACGTTCCAGCGCGGCCGGATGGACGCCAGCCCGAACTGCCATTCGGTCAGGTTCTTGCCGTGGACGCCGGCCCGCAGCGCCGCGCCGTTCGCGCCCCACTGGCCATTGGGGTACACCGAGTCGGCGTACATGCCCGCCGGGCCGCCGGTGGCATAGACGAGGTTGGTGCAGCGCAGCAGCAGGAAGCGGCTGGGCGCGTCCTGCGTCACATCGAGGCGGACGCACAGCAGCCCGACGGCCCGGCCGTCGGAGACGACCAGATCGACGACGCGGCACAGATCGAGCACCGGGATCTCGTAGCCGTCGATCTTGGCCTCCAGGCACTCGACCATCGTCTTGGAGGTGTACGGGCCCACCGACGTCGCGCGCTGGCGGGGGTCGTGGTCGGTCTTGTAGCCGACGTACTCACCCGACGCGTTGTGCGGGAACGGCACGCCGGACTCCACCAGGTGGAAGAACGCCCGCGGGCTCCACGCGGCCTCGGCCAGGGCGATGTCGCCGTCCATCGAGCCGCCGGAGAACAGCGTCTCAGCCATCTCGCGCACGCTGTCGGGCTCCGCGCCGGCGAGGGTCAGCTTGTAGTAGGTCTGCTTGTCGGAGCCGGCATTGCGGGACGCGCCCGCGCGCCGCTTGTCGGTCACCATGACGACGTCACGCTGGCCCTGCATCACCAGCCGATCGGCGGCGCAGAAACCCGCGGCCCCGGTGCCGACGACGACGGTATTCGCGCTGATCACCGGGATCTGCTGGCCTCCGATGTCGACGTGCCCGCTGGCGTGCTCGTCGATCCAGGCGGACTGGTCCATGGCTTCTCCTTGGGAACTGAACGGGGCCGAAACACCGGCCGAGCTGCGGCCGAAGCGCGAGAGGGGCGGGGTTAGAGCGTCGGCAGGTGCATGCCGCCGTCGACGTTGATGATGTCGCCCGTCGAGTACGGCATGGCGCCGGCGGCGAGCTGGACGACCGCGCCGCCCACGTCGGACGCCCGCCCCCACCGCGGCATCGGCACCGCGCCCGAGGCGAAGAAGGCGTCGTACTTGGCCTGGACACCGGCCGTCATGTCCGTGGCGATCACGCCGGGACGCACCTCGTAGACGACGATGTCCTCGGGCGCCAGCCGGACCGCCCAGAGCCGGGTCGCCATCGCGACGCCGGCCTTCGACAGGCAGTACTCACCGCGGTTGACGCTGACGACCTCGGCCGAGACCGAGCTGACGTTCACGATCGTGCCCCGGACGCCCTCGCCTTCCTTCGGCTGGCCAACCAGCACGTTCGCGACCCGTTGGGTGAGGAAATAGGGGCCCCGGAGGTTGATGTCCATGACGCGGTCGTAGCTCTCGGGCGTGGCGACGAGGATGTCGTTGCGTTCGGTGGGGGCGACGCCGGCGTTGTTGACGAGGACGTCGATGCGCCCCCACTCGGCGAGAGTCTCGTCGACGTAGCGCGCGTGGGAATCCAGCTCCGCAACGCTGCCCTGGGTGTAGCGGACCTCCCCGAGCTCACCCAACTCGGCGAGCACGTCGGTGGGGGCCGGCCGCGTGGCCATGATGGACACGCGGTAGCCGGCCGCCAGCAGCGACTCGGTGACCCCGCGGCCGATGCCGCGGTTGCCGCCGGTGACGAGGGCGACCTTGCTCATGGGTGGTCCTTTCGGTGGAAGTTCGGGGCGACTCGGGCCCGGGTTGAGGGTGGCCTCAGCGGTCGACGCGCGCCGACCCGCCGCCCGCGAGCTTCAGCACCTCGGCCTTGCTCGCCATGGTCGTGTCGCCGGGGGTCGTCATGGCCAGCGCGCCGTGGGCGGCGCCGTACTCGAGTGCGGTCTGGAGCGGTTGGCCGTCCAGCAGCCCGAAGATCAGCCCGGACGCGAAGGAGTCACCCCCGCCGACGCGGTCGAAGATCTCGAGCCCGGGCCGTTGGGTGGACGCCAGCACACCCGTCTCGGACGACCACGCGATGGCCGCCCAGTCGTTGACGGTCGCGGTCTTCACCCCGCGCATCGTCGTGGCGATGACACCGAAGTTGGGGTACTCGCGGGCCGCGTTGGTGATCATGGCGGCGAAGCTGTCGACCTCGAGGTCGGTGAGATGCTCGTCGACTCCCTCGATCTCGAGGCCGAGGCTGGCGGTGAAATCCTCCTCGTTGCCGATCATCACGTCGATGTACTGGGCGATCTCGGTGTTGACCTCGCGGGCCTTGGCCTGACCGCCGATCGACTTCCACAGGCTGGGGCGGTAGTTGAGGTCGTAGCTGATGACGGTGCCGTGCTTCTTGGCCGCCTTGACGGCGGCGATGACGGTTTCGGCGGTCGTGTCGCTCAGCGCGGCGTAGATGCCGCCGGTGTGCAGCCAGCGGACGCCGAGGTCGCCGAAGAGGTGATCCCAGTCGACGTCGCCTGCGGCGAGCTGGGATGCGGCGGTGTTGCCCCGGTCGGAGACGCCGACCGCGCCGCGGACGCCGAAGCCCCGTTCGGTGAAATTCAGGCCGTTGCGGACGGTGCGGCCGATGCCGTCTGATTCGCGCCAGACAATGTGGCGGGCGTCCACGCCGCCGGCCAGGATCAGGTTCTCCACGAGGCGTCCGACCTCGTTGTCGACCAGGGCGGTGACGACTCCGGCGCGCAGCCCGAAGCAGCGCGAGAGGCCGCGGGCGACGTTGTACTCGCCGCCACCCTCCCAGACGTCGAAGGCGCGGGCGGTGCGGATGCGACCGGCCCCGGGGTCGAGGCGGAGCATCACCTCACCGAGGGCGACGATGTCGTAGGTGCAGTCCTCGGCGGGGCGCAGGGCGAACGACATGAACTCAGGCCTTCCTGATCGAGTCGACGAGCCGGACGGCCTCGGCGGTCAGCCGCTCGACGGTCGCGAAGTCGCCGACGGCGACGGCGTCGCGCGGGCACATCCAGGAGCCGCCGACGCCGACGATGGCCTTGACCGCGAGGTAGTCGGCGAGGTTCTTCGGGCCGATGCCCCCGGTGGGGACGAAGGTGATGTCGTGGAAGGGGGCGGCGAGCGCCTTGATGGCGGACGCCCCTCCCGCCGTCTCGGCGGGGAAGAACTTGACAGTGTCGAGGCCGAGCTCGGTGGCGAGCTGGATTTCGGTGGCGGTCGCCGTGCCGGGCAGGATCGGGACGCCGAGCTCCCCGGCGTGCCGGACCACCTTCTCCGACAGCCCGGCCGAGACGAGGAACGTGGCGCCGGCGGCGACGGCGGCGTCGGCCTGCTCGGTGGTCCGGACGGTGCCGGCGCCCACGGTCATGCCGGGTACCTTCACCATTGCGGCGATGGCTTCCGCGGCGGCAGCCGTCCGGAAGGTGACCTCCGCGACGGGCAGCCCACCGGCCACGAGGGCCTCGGCCAAGCCGGCAGCGCGGTCGGCGTCGTCGATGACGACGACGGGGACGAGCGTGTGCGCGACGACGGGATCAAGGCGGGCGTCCATGGAGACCTCTCAACGGTGGGAAGCGCTTTCCAGCATGCTAGCAGATGGCGGCTCGTCGAGGGAAGGCGTCCGGGCGTCGAGGGCGCGGCGGCCCTCAGCGCGTGTGGGGGACCGGACGAGGTCAGCCGCGCGCGGCCCAGAACAGGCGGGCGCCTTCGAGGTCGGCCCAGGTGCCGTCGAACTCGATGCCGGCGCACGTGGCGGTGCCGAAGTGGTGGCGGACGAACGACGCGGCGTCCGGATCGGGATCCTCGCCGGTCAGCTCGTCCACGAGTGCCGGGACGCCGGGGGCGTGCGCGATGACGGCCGCGGCCTCCACGCCGTCGTCGAGCGTGGCGATCGCGCGGAGCAGGCCCATGGTGGAGGCGTTGTACAGCTCGTCGAGCTCGCGGATGTCGGCGTCCAGCCCCAGCTCGCGGGCGGTCAGGGCGGCGCGGTCGGCCGAGGAGGCCAGCACCACGGTGATGCCGGCGTCCGCCAGCAGCTCACCGAGCCGTTGGGCCTGCTCGCGACCCTCGGCACTGAGGAGCCGGCCGTGGTCGCCGCGGCCGCGGCCCATGAACTCGGCCTCGCCATGGCGGATGAGGTAGACGCGCTTCATCTGGCCAGCCTAACCGCCCGGCGCGGCTGTTCCCGCTCGGTGCCAGACGTGTTCGATCAGCGGAGCAGGGTGAGGACGACGATCGGCATGTTGAGCACGGCGTGGCAGATGATGCACGACCACAGGTTGCGGCGCCAGAGGAGGAGCGCATAGAGCGCGATCGCGCCCGGCAGGTTGGTGAGCAGCCACGTCCAGCCGAAGAACGACAGATGCCCGAGGGCGAAGATGGTCATCCCGGCCGCGGCGGCCGCGAGGGGTCCGATCCAGGCGCCGAGTCGCTCCACGACGTAGCCGCGCCACAGCACCTCCTCGGTGACGGACGTTGTGAGCACCAGTGCGAGAGCGAGCAGCGGTCCCAGCGCGACCACGGTCGTCTGGCCGGCGTTCGCCTGGCCCGTCATGGACTCGGGCAGCAGCGCGGCGGTGCCCCAGTGCCACAGGTTGGCTGCGCCGCCGAGGTAGAGCGCCCATTCCACGTCCTTCGTGGTCGGCTTGGCAAGACGCAGCGAGGCCGCGTCGAGACGCTCCAGCGCGCCGACGTGGAGGGCCAGCAGCCCGACGGCGAGCCAGTTCCACAACAGCACGCCCGCCGGGCCCCATGCGGGAATGTCCCCACCCGCCAGGCGCAGGAGCGAGGGGAGGTAGCTCGGCGCATAGACGATCGCGAGCCCCAGGCCCACCATGGGCAGGGTTACGCGGGGTGGCGACGCGGCGTGGGAGTCGCGGGCGGCTGGTGTGGGCGACATCGGCTCGTTCCTCCTCGACGGCTGACGGACACGACCAGAGTACATACTCTAGAGTGAATACTCTAGAGCACGCACTATATGATGCGGTCGTGGGACGTACGGATGCGCCGACCCGGCGTCGCGGTGCCGGGAATCGCGACGCGCTGATCAGAGCGGGCTTCGAGGCCATCGCTTCCCTGGGCTACGCCCGTGCCACGACGGCCGAGATCTGCCGCCGCGCAGGCGTCTCCAGCGGCACCTTTTTTCACTACTTCGCCACCAAGGAGGAACTGCTGCTCGCGATCCTCGGCGAGAGCGACCCACCCGCCGAACACTCCACCCTCGCCGAGGTGCTCGCCGGCGTGTTGGCTGAGGCGGCCGATCCGCTGGGGCCCGGCTTCGTCCGGGAGGTGTCGACGCTCGCGTCGCTGCCGCGCGTCAGCCGCGCGCTGGCCGAGCAGGCCGCCAAGCGCCGCGCGATGCTCACGCGGGTGCTCGAGATCGAGCGCGAGGCGGGGCGTGTTCGGGACGACCTTCCCGTCGGTGAGCTGCGGTTGAGGGTAGAGGTGCTCGTGGCCGGGATCGAAGCCCTGGCTGCGGACACCGACCCGCCGGAGCCGCAGGAGCTCGAGAGCGCCCTCCGCGCCCTGCTCGATGGGGCGGTCCACACCTGAACCCCGGCACCGGCGGCGCAGCCGCCGACCGGCCCGTCAGGGCAGGAGCGCCTCGACGGCCTCGTCGGTGAGGTGTCCGTCCGCGACGACCAGCCGGTAGCGACGCCGCACGGGCAGGGTGAGCTCCTCGGACCAGGCCAGCGCGGTGCCGATGGAGTCGAACCCGCCGGCGCGGACGAACCAGCGATCAGAGACGGCGCCCTGCAGGTCGGCGTGCGCCATCACGAGGGTCACCGGCCGGCCCCCGAACCTCGACCTCCAGGCCACCCACGGCGCAGCCTCTCCGTAGACCGCCTCGACGCCTTCGCCCAGCGGGCTCGTGACGCGCACGGCGTCCGAGGGGCGCAGCCGGAGCTGCCAGCCCCCGTAACCGGCGTCGGTGCGGCCGTTGGTGCCGGGTCCGCCGAGGCGGATGGCGTCCGGCGTGACGGCCTCCAGGCTCAGGTCGGCGTCCAGCACCCACGTGGCGTCGTCGACTTGCGACCACGCCAGCTCGCGGGTCTCGCGCACCTCGACCGGATCGATGGGGTGCTCCCGGGGCCTCAGGACCGGGCCGACCCACGCCAGCTCCTCGCGGAGCAGGCCGGGTTCTTGGGCCACCCATCCGCGGTGCTGAATACGGCCCTGGTCGCCGAGCCACGCGTAGCCGCGGTCGCGGACGTAGGTGCGGCCACCCCAGAAGTTGACGCCGTTGACATCCTGCATCGTGAGCGAGAGCCCGCAGTGCCAGTCGTGATCAGCGGGGTGGGTGTCGCTGACGATGACGCCGGCGAGCGTCCGGATGGGGTGCAGGTAGGGCCGCGGCGAGGACAGATCCATGATGTCGGAGCCGTCGGCGTACTCGGCGACGACGGCGTCGCCCAGCCGTAGCTCGGTGAGGTTCGTGCGGTGCCGCCAGACGGCGACGGCCTCCGGGTTGCCCCACGGCGCGCCGGCCTCCGCGAAGCCGACGCCACGGGCCAGGCTCTCGTCGAGCCAGTGCTCGATGTCGGTGAGGACGGGGTGGCCCTCGGCGCCCTCGCCCACCCACGTGATCTGGTCGTCGTGGATCTGGACGGGAGCGGGTCGATCCTGGGTGGCCTCGAGCACGCACATGAACCCGACCGTGTCGGCCAGCGGCACGAGCAGCTCGGCACCGGATTCGAGGTGGTCGACGAGGTTCTCCAGCAGGTCGGTGCGCTCGAAGGTCTCGTAGGTCTCCTCGCCGTCGACGCTCAGCCACAGCTCGTCGGTCGTGTAGGAGTACCGCGCGGTGCCGCGCGAGCCGACGAGGGTGATCGTCGGCTCCACCTGCTCGGTCGCGCACAGCGTGAGCGCGGCGCAAATGGGCGGGGCCTCGGCCAGGTCGAGCCGGACGAACGAGGTGTCGTCGGCGTCGATGGCGTGCGCGTGGTACATCTCGGTGGTGATGGCCACGATGTCGTCGAGGCGGGTGGCGTCCGCGATGACCAACGCCGTCGCGATCGAGTGGGCCAGGGGGTTGGTGACCACCCCGTCGGCGATGCGCCGGCCGTCAACCGTGCGCTTGCCCGCCCAGGGGGAGCGGGCGTAGTAGGCGCGGCTGCGCACCCACGCGCCCCGCACGGCGATCGAGCCCACCTCGCCGAGAGTGCCGTCACCCAGCAACTCCCGCATGCGGGCGACGCCGGCCGAGCCGAGGCTCTGGAAGCCGATCTGAACCACGCGCTGGTTCTCCTTGCAGGCGCGCAGGAGTTGCCAGAATTCAGTGAGGGACGCGACGGGCGGCTTCTCCAGCATCACGTGGGCCCCGGCCACCATGGCCTCGGTCGCCAGGGCGGCATGCGTGCCGATCGGCGTCGCGAGGCTGGCGATGGTGGGGGAGTGCTGGGCGAGCAGCTCGGTCAGCGTCGGATACCACGGCAGCTCGCTGCCCTCGAGTGGGCCACCGGGATCGGCGGTGGCGATCAGTTCGACGCGGCCGAGCTCGGTCAGGCGGGCGATCCGCTCCAGGTGGATGCGGCCGAAGCCGCGGACTCCGACCTGGGCGATGGGGAGCGGGGACATCGATGACCTCCGGTGGGAATGCGTTTACCCGCCATGCTAGCAGCGGAGGTCCCGTCAGCGCGGCCGCGCTGACGGGTCCTCGGCCTGCTGGTGATTTTGCGCCGGTCAGACCTCGTCGAGGTCGCCCGCCCGGATCGTGCCGCCGTCCGAGGTCGAGAACGTCGTGTCCTCGATCGAGCCCTGCTGCTGCGAGACGCCCGTGATGTGGTGCTCGCCGGTGTCGTAAACCTTCACCTCGTCGCCTGCCTTCACGGCCAGCCGCTGCGCGTCGGGGAACACCGCGTACGCGGAGTCGTTCTGCCCGCCGCTGGACGACGGGCTGCCGAGATCGTCCGGCCACCAGTCCGAGCCGGAAGCCCGGTCGCCGCCCGTGTCCCGGCCATCCGAATCGCCGGCATCGCCCGAGTCGTCCGCATCCCGGGCATCGTCCGCATCGTCCGCGTCGTCGGCCGAGCCGTCGAGCGACGCCAGTGCCGAGCACGCGGCGTCCACCTTGGCCTTGAGCCCGTTGTTGAACATGTCGCCGACCTGGGTCATGCCCCCGGCCATCCACTGACCGGAACCCCCGAGATCGGGGTGACTGAACTGTGCCTGGGTGCGGTTGCCGCGGCCCAGGGCGTGGTCGAGCTCGGCGACCGCGTCCGGGCTCAGGCCGTTCTCGTCGGCGATGCGGGCGATGTCGTCCTTGCTGGCCATGGGTGCTCCTTCTGCACGCCGAACGGCTCGGGTGTCGATCGGCATGGCCAGCCTATCCACGGCCTTCGACACGAAAAAGTGTCGGGACCGGCTGGCATGCTGGGGTTCGTGGAGATCGAGGGGCTGTTCGGGCGCGTGGTGCTGGTCGCCGGGCCGGAGTCGCTGCTGGCCGAGCGGGCAGTGGACGAGCTGGTTCGCCAGGCGCTCATCGAGCGCCCCGGTGCGTCGGTGAACCGGCTGTCGGCGAGCGAGCTGGACGCCGGCAGACTGGCCGAGGTGACCGGTGGATCGCTCTTCGCCAGCGACACGATCGTGGTCGTGACGGAGCTCGCCGATCTTCCGCAGGACCTGTTCGACGACGTCGCCTCCTTCGCGACCCAGCGCAGCGACGACCTCGTCCTGGTGCTGGTGCACCCGGGCGGCACCAAGGGCAAAGGGCTGCTGGACCGGCTGAAAAAGGCCAAGGTGCCCACCCGCGACTGCCCCACGATCAAGGTGTGGGAACTGCCGCAGTTCGCCGTGGCCGAGGCCAGTCTGCTGGGCGCGCGGCTCGAGACGCCGACGGCGATCGTGCTCGTCGAGGCTGTCGGCGGCGACGCGCGGGCCGTGGCGGGGGCCGTCCGACAGCTCGTCGCGGACGCGGACGACCGCCACATCAGCGAAGCCGATGTGCGCCGCTACTTCGCGGGGCGCGCCGACATCACGAGCTTCACGGTGGCCGACCACGTGATGTCCGGACGCCGCAACGAGGCCCTCGGCGCCCTGCGGTGGGCGCTGGAGACGGGGGTGCCGCCGGTGCTCGTGACCAGCGCGCTGGCGTCCTCGCTGCGCAGCCAGGGGCGCTACAGCGATCTGGCGGGCGCCCGGCTGCGCGACCAGGAGGTGGCCCAGCGGATCGGCGTCCCACCCTGGAAGGTGAAGGACGTCGCCCGGCACGCTCGCGAGTGGACGCCCCGCGGGCTCGCCACGGCGCTGCAGTTCGTCGCGCGGGCGGACGCGGCGGTCAAGGGGGCGCAATCCGATCCCGCGTTCGCCTTGGAGCAGCTCGTGATCGGCGTCGCCGAGCAGCGCGGCCGGCGCCCGGAGTCGGGCATGGGCCGCTGATTTGGGCGCCCCTCGGCACCGCTGGTAGGCTGTTCAATCGCGCCCGTTGTGGGCGCACCCCTCGACCATTCAGCTAAGACGAAGGCAAGCCCTGTGGCGAACATCAAGTCCCAGAAGAAGCGCATCCTCACGAACGAGAAGGCGCGGCTTCGCAACAAGGCCGTGAAGTCGGCCCTCAAGACGCACACGCGCAAGTTCCGCGAGGCTGCTGCCGCCGGTGACGTCGAGAAGGCGCAGGAGTACGCGAAGGTGGCCTGCCGCCAGCTCGACAAGGCGGCCAGCAAGGGCGTCATCCACAAGAACCAGGCGGCGAACCGCAAGTCGGCCATCGCCTCTGCGGCCGCCTCGCTCTGATCGCAGCTCACTGACGTCGCTCCGACTCACCGGTCGGGGCGGCGTCGTGTTGTCCCCGCCCACCGACGGCGTCAAGGGCGCGCGGTTGCACACGTTGATCCAGCCCGGGCGTCACGCCTGACCATCACGAGGAGAGGCAAAGCATGAGCCCGCAGCCCGGAGCCACGCCGAACCCGATCCTGCGCAACTTCTGCATCATCGCGCACATCGACCACGGCAAGTCCACGCTTGCCGACCGCATGCTGCAGCTCACCGGGGTGGTGGACGAGAGGTCGATGCGCGCGCAGTACCTCGACCGGATGGACATCGAACGCGAGCGCGGCATCACGATCAAGAGCCAGGCGGTCCGGATGCCGTGGGCCGTCGACGGCACCGACTACGTGCTCAACATGATCGACACCCCCGGCCACGTCGACTTCACCTACGAGGTGTCGCGGTCGCTGGAGGCGTGCGAGGGCGCCATCCTGCTCGTGGACGCCGCGCAGGGCATCGAGGCCCAGACGCTGGCGAACCTCTATCTGGCGATGGGTGCGGATCTGCACATCATCCCGGTGCTCAACAAGATCGACCTGCCGAGCGCGCAGCCGGAGAAGTACGCCGAGGAGATCGCGAACCTGGTGGGCTGCGACGTCGCCGACGTGTTCCGCGTGTCGGGCAAGACGGGTGAGGGCGTCGCCGAACTGCTGGACAACATCGTGGCGACCGTCCCGCCGCCGACCGGCGACCCGGACGCCCCCGCCCGGGCCCTCATCTTCGACTCGGTCTACGACACCTACCGCGGCGTCGTCACCTACGTGCGGGTGGTGGACGGCTCGCTGGCCCACCGCGACCGCATTCTCATGATGAGCACCAAGGCCACCCACGAGGTGCTTGAGCTGGGCGTCATCAGCCCCGAGCCGCTGCCGGCGTCCGGGCTGGGTGTTGGCGAGGTGGGGTACCTGATCACGGGGGTGAAGGACGTCCGCCAGTCGCGCGTGGGCGACACCGTGACGCTGGCGTCCCGC
>JAKDIK010000431.1 GCA_030450535.1 Propionibacteriaceae bacterium | reverse complement strand
CCGACCGCGGGGAACAGCAGGAACGTGCAGGCGAGGATCGTCAGGTGCAGCCGCCAGTGCTTGAGGCCGGCGAGCGCCTCGGCCGGCTTCAGGCGAGCGCCGTAGAGCAGGAAGAGGCAGAAGATCGCGACCTTCGTGGCCCAGTCGAGGATCGTCTCGCCAACGCCCGTCGCCGGCAGGAACGACGCCACCACGGCCGCCGCGACGATGGCCAGGAGGAACGGATCGAGCCGGATCTTCGCGCGCGGAGCCACCCGCCCACCCTACCGGCGCGATTGCTACAGTCCCGACGTGGTCACGGTGTTGGAATGGGCTGATTACGGCGAGGCGCTCGGGGAGGCGGGGTCCGTGCTGCGCGCGAACGCGGCGAGTGCCGGGCTGGGCGCGGGCGTCCCGACGTGCCCGGGCTGGACGGTCGCCGACCTGGTGACGCACACCGGGCTCGTCCACCGCTGGGCGGCTGGCCGGCTGCGCGGCGAGGCCGACCGTCCGGACGCCGAGGTCGAGGCCGAGGCGTCCCGGGCCGCCGACCTTCTGGACTGGCTCGACGACGGTCTCGTCGACCTGCTCAACGCGCTCGCCGCCACCAGCGACGAGGCGACCGGCGACTTCTATCTCCTGGATGCCCCGGGCTGGCGGTTCGCGTGGGCGCGGCGTCAGGCGCACGAGACGACGATCCATGCTGTGGACGCGATGGGCGCCCGGCTGGGGCGCGCGCCGAGGGCGTCCGAGGTGTGGTTCGGACCCGCGCTCGCGGCCGACGGCGTGGACGAGCTGCTGACGGGCCACCTGCCGCGGCCGCAGTACGCGTGGACGCCGGCCGCGCCGGAGCGCGTGCGGGTGGCGGCGACGGATGCGGACCGGACATGGGAGGTGGTGCTGTCGCCCGGCGGCGCCGTGACGTCGCGGGGAGCCCAATCGCAGGTGAGTCCGGGGGAGCCGGGCGCCGTCGAGGTATCGGGAACGTGCCGCGAGCTGTACCTGGGCCTGTGGAACCGCGGGGTCGAGTTGAGCTGCTCGGACGCGGCGTGGTGGGACCGCTGGCGCGAACGCGTCCGGGTGACGTGGTGATCCGGTGCTGATCGAGATCTCCGACGCCGGTGATCCGCGGCTGTCGGACTATGTGGCGCTGCGCGATACGTCGCTGCGTCGGTCGCTGGAGGCCGAGCGCGGGCTGTTCATCGCCGAGGGCGAGAAAGTGATCCGCCGGGCGGTGGAGGCGGGCCACGAGCCGCGCTCGTTCCTGCTTGCCGAGCGGTGGCTGCCGGGCCTCGCCGACCTGTGGGAGGGGCGTCCGGACGTGCCCGTGTACGTGGTCACGGAGGCGGTGGCGGAGCAGGTGACCGGCTTTCACGTGCATCGCGGGGCGCTGGCGTCCCTGCGGCGGACCGAACCTGCCACCATGGCCGACCTGCTGGGCCGGCGGCGTCTCGTCGTCGCCGAGGACATCGTGGACCACACCAACGTGGGCGCGATCATCCGGTGCGCGGCGGGGCTGGGCTGGGATGGCGTCCTGCTCTCCCCGCGCGCCGCTGATCCGCTGTACCGTCGCGCGATCAAGGT
>JAKDIK010000221.1 GCA_030450535.1 Propionibacteriaceae bacterium | reverse complement strand
GGCTCCTCGGGAGGGATCGGCGCGGACGATCGTTCCGCTGACGCGACGCTATCTTCTGCGACTCCCCCCGCGGGCCCGGTGAGTCCCGCCCCCCCTAGAATTCACCCGGTCGTCAGCGATCTGCCACCGATCCTGGGTGAAGTCCCTCGTGAAAAGCGCTTCGGTGGGCGTTGACCGAGCCCCGCCCCCACCTCCGATACCGTTGCGGCATGCGAGCCGCGTGGGGCAGGACCGTCGAGGGCAAGCGCCTCGCCGGGTCGGATTCCGATGACGCCGACTGGCGACGCTGGGGGCCTTATGTGGCCGGGCGGCAGTGGGGCACCGTCCGCGAGGACTACTCCGCCGACGGCGACGCGTGGAACTACCTGCCCTTCGACCAGGCCCACCAGCGGGCCTACCGCTGGGGTGAGGACGGGCTCGGCGGGCTGTGTGACCGGTTCGGATTCCTCAACATCGCGCTCGCCTGCTGGAATGGCCACGACGACCGGCTCAAGGAGCGCGCCTTCGGCCTGACCAACGCCGAAGGCAACCACGGCGAGGACGTCAAGGAGTACTACTGGGCCCTGGACGCCACCCCGACCCACTCCTTCGCGCAGTGGCTCTACCGCTACCCGCAGGCGGCCTTCCCCTACGGACGGCTCCGCGACGAGAACGCCCGCCGTGGGCAGGACGTGGACGAGTTCGAGCTCGCCGACACCGGGGTCCTGGCCGACGACCGGTTCTTCGACGTCGTCGTCACCCACGCCAAGGCCGATCCGACCGACCTCTGTTTCGTCTTCGAGGCGACGAACCACGGCCCGAACGCGGCACCCCTCGATCTCATCCCGCAGGTCTGGTTCCGCAACACGTGGGTGGACGCCCCGGCCGCCGGTGGTGGCGCGGGGGCGGCGTCCGTGGGGGCGCGACGACCGGACGCCCACGATGCGCGCGATTGCCTCCCCGGACGCCCACCCGCGCGTCGCCCTCCAGCACGCGTGGCTGGGCGACTACACCCTGGCCGTGGAGGCCACCGAGGGTGTCGAGCTGCTGTGGTGCAACAACGAGACCAACGACTACGCGTGCTTCGGCGTCGACAACCACGACCCGCACCCGACCAACGGCATCGACCTGGCCGTCGTCCATGGCGACCGCCAGCTGCTGAACCCGGCA
This sequence comes from Propionibacteriaceae bacterium, assembly GCA_030450535.1. Taxonomy (GTDB): domain Bacteria; phylum Actinomycetota; class Actinomycetes; order Propionibacteriales; family Propionibacteriaceae; genus Propioniciclava. Next base: position 3,750 of record JAKDIK010000221.1, on the reverse strand, counting down.
GGGGAGGGCACCAAGCTCGGCATCCGCTACCACGTGGACGCCGTGGCGCCGGGTGAGACCGTCCGCGTCCGGCTGCGTCTGACCGAGGGCGCCGCCCTCGACGATCCGTTCGGTGCCTCGTTCGCCGAAACCCTGGCTGCCCGCCGCCGCGAGGCCGACGAGTTCTACGACGCCGCGATCCCCGCCGGCGTCGACGACGTGGACAGGCTTACCGCGCGCCGGGCCTACGCGGGCCTGCTGTGGGGCAAGCAGCTGTACCGGTACTCGGTCCAGGAATGGCTGGAGGGCGATCCCGCCGAACCGGCACCGCCGCCCCAGCGGCGGCGTCCAGAACCGGCGGCACGCAACACGGGCTGGGATCATCTCGACCTGGCCGACGTCCTCCTCATGCCCGACGACTGGGAATACCCGTGGTTCGCCAGTTGGGATCTGGCCTTCCACGTGGTCGCGCTCGCCCCGATCGACCCCGCGTTCGCGAAGAATCAGATCCTGCTCATGTGCCGCGAGTGGGCCCAGCATCCCGACGGCCAGCTCGCCGCCTACGAGTGGTCCTTCAGCGACGTGAACCCGCCCGTGCACGCCTGGGCGGCGCTGGGCGTCTACAACGCGGACGGCGCGCGCGATCAGGAATTCCTCGCCACCGCCATGAGCAAGCTGCTGCTCAACTACGGGTGGTGGGTGAACCGCAAGGACGCCGCGGGAAACAACCTCTTCGGCGGCGGCTTCCTCGGCATGGACAACATTTCCCTGTTCGACCGATCCCACGACGTGCCGTCGGGGTGGCGGCTGGAGCAGTCGGACGCCACCAGCTGGATGGCCTTCTTCTGCCTGACCATGCTGCGGATCGCCCAGGAGCTCTCCCGCACGAAGCCGGAATGGCAGGAGACCACGACGACCTTCCTGGAGCGGTTCCTGTCGATCTGTCGGGCCGTGGAGAGCTTCGGCAGCGGACGCGAGTCACTGTGGGACGACGAGGACGGCTTCTTCTACGACATCCTCGTGAGCGAGGGTGGCGAGGTCCAGCGGGTGCGCGTCCGCTCGCTGGTGGGGCTCGTGCCCCTGCTGGCCGTCGCGAACTCACCGTCGTGGGTGAATCGCGAGCTCCCGGCCTTTGCGGCGCGGCGCCGGTGGCTCAAGGAGAACCGACACAGGAGTATGCCTACCTGCTCCACGAGGAGGGCGAGGGCGACGAGGCGCGCACCACCCTGAGCCTCGTCGACCCCGAGCGGCTCGTGCGCGTGCTGGGGTACCTCGCGAACACCGACGAATTCCTGTCGCCGTACGGGATCCGCTCGCTCTCGGCGGCCTACCGAGGCGGCAGCGCCATGGACGTCGCCGGCGAGCACCTCGGCATCCGGTATACCCCCGGTTGGGGCGACACGCGCATGTTCGGTGGCAATTCCAACTGGCGCGGGCCGATCTGGTTCCCGCTCAACGCCTTGTTGGTGGACGCCCTCGCCACCCGCGCGCTCGGGGTCGGCGGGGATGCGACGTATGAGTATCCCGTCGGCTCCGGGAAGCAGCGCACGGTGGCGGAGATCTCCGAGGACCTGCGGCAACGGCTCATCGGCCTGTTCCGGCCGGACGCCTCCGGTCGCCGCCCCGGCGCCCAACGCGGCGAGGGCGACGGGCCGTTGTGGCAGCATCCGACCTTCAGCGAGTACTTCCACGCCGACGCCGGCACCGGCCTCGGCGCGTCCCACCAGACCGGCTGGACGGCCATGGTCGCCCACCTCATCTGCGGACACCTCGGCCAGCCCACGCTTGATCAACCCACCAGCGACCAGCACACCAACGACCGGGAGCCATCATGACCCAGAACGAGCACCCCAAGACGGAGCCCCTCCTCCCCGACGCCTTCGCGGCCGCGGGGTTGGCGGGCAAGACCGTGATCGTGACGGGGGCGAACTCCGGCATCGGCGCCGCCATCGCCAACGGCTGTGCCGCGGCGGGGGCCAACGTCGTCATCGACTGGGTGACGCACCCGGAGACCGTCGACGCCGAAACCAGGGTGGCGTCGGCGGCCGGGACGGGCGGAGCCCTCGCCGTCCAGGCCGATGTCAGCAAGGTGGCCGACCTGGAGAATCTCGTCGCCCAGGCGGTCGCCCGCTTCGGTCGCCTCGACGTCATGGTGAACAACGCGGGCGTGGAGAACCGGAAAGCGTTGCTCGACACGTCGGAGGACGACTTCGACTTCGTCATGAACATCAACATGAAGGGCACCTTCTTCGGCGCCAAGGTCGCCGCCCAGCAGTTCGTCAACCAGGGCGGCGGCGGGGTGATCGTGAACGTGTCCTCGGTGCACGAGGAATGGCCGATGCCGGGGAACACCACCTATTGCGTCAGCAAGGGCGGGGCCCGCATGCTGACGCGCACGGCTGGCGTGGAGCTGGCGGCGCACGGCATCCGCATGGTCAACGTCGCACCGGGCGCGGTGAACACGCCGATCAACGCCCAGACGATGGCCGACCCGAAGAAGGCGGCCGCCCTGGAGGGCTCCATCCCGCTGGGCCGCGTCGCCGAGCCGAACGAGATCGCCGCCGCCGTCGTCTTCGTCGCCAGTGACGCGGGTGCCTACATCACGGCGACGACGATCACCGTCGACGGCGGGATCACGCAGGCCGCTGCAGGGCTCTGACGCCGGCCCGCACGACTCTAGAAGAGCGCGTCGTCCCCCTCGTCGGAGGCCACGTCCTCGCCCGGGGTCGCATCCGCGCCGGCGGCTGCCATGGACGCCGCCGAGGGCTGGACGCCGTGCGTCCGGCTGCCCACGGCGCCCAGTGGTTGCGGCATCGGCTGGCCGGAACCGTCGCGGCGTCCGGCGTAGATGGAACCGAGGTCGATGGGCGCGCCGCTGGGCGCGGCCCCGACGAACGGGTCGGGGCCGACCCAGGCGAGCAGCAGGGTCGTCTCGCCCTTGAGGAAGCGGTGGCAGCGGACGCCCCCGGTGGCGCGCCCCTTGCCCGGGTACTCGGCGAAGTCGGTGACCTTCGCCGCGCCAGCCTCGGTGCCAACAAGCCCCTGACCGCTGCCGGACACGGTCACCACGGAGGCCGGCTTGTCCGGCACGGCCCCGAAGAACACCACGCGCGCACCGGCGTCCAGCTTGATGCCCGCCATCCCGCCGCCGGAGCGGCCCTGCGGGCGCACCACCGCGGCCGGGAAGTGCAGCAGTTGGGCGTCCGAGCTCACGAACACCAGTTCGGAGGACTCGTCGCTCAGTTCGACGGCGCCGACGACAGCGTCGCCGACCTCGAGCCGGATCACCTCCCACGCATCCTTGTTCGTCAACACCTCGGGGTTGACGCGCTTGACCACGCCGCGCGCCGTGCCCAGCGCCCACGTGGCATCCGCGCCCAACCGGGTCAGCGCGAGCGGACGCTCGCCCTTGTCGAGATCGAGCAGCTCGGACGCCAGCGTCCCGCCCTGCAGGTTGGGCGCGTCGGCGGTGACGACCACCGACGGCAGCTCGACGGCGTGCGCCCGCAGGACGCGCCCGGCCGAGGTGAGCACGCCGTACTCGCCGCGGGCCGAGGTGTACGCCGTCGAGACGATCACGTCGTGTTGGGCGCGGTTGCCCGTTGTCGGCAACGGGTCGGCGGTATCGGCGCGCGCCAGCAGACCGGCCGAGCTGAGCATCACCACGCAGGGGTCGTCCGGCACCTCCAGCGGGGTCGCCGTGGCCGTCACCGCCTGGCCGCCCCCGGCGAGCAGCACCGTACGCCGCGGCGTCCCGTGCGTGCGGACCAT
>JAKDIK010000220.1 GCA_030450535.1 Propionibacteriaceae bacterium | reverse complement strand
TCAATTCCGACCACCCACTGTCGGATTCCCCTCAGGTCGGGGCTGCGGCGCACGGAACGCCCTGACGGACCACCCCGTCGGTGCGCGCGGATCTGCGGCGATCCGGCGCGACTGCTAGCGTGAAACGCGTACGAATCAGCCTCGTTGCACCGTACTCACCGTGGAGGAGAACCATGAGCACTGCACCCGTCAAGGTCGCCGTCACCGGCGCGGCCGGCCAGATCTGCTACAGCCTGCTGTTCCGCATCGCGAGCGGCGAACTGCTCGGCAAGGACACCCCCGTCGAACTGCGCCTGTTGGAGATCACTCCGGCCCTGAAGGCGCTGGAGGGCGTCGTCATGGAGCTCGATGACTGCGCATTCCCTCTGCTGGCGAACGTCGAGATCGGCGACGACGCGACCAAGGTGTTTGACGGGGTCAACCTGGCGATGCTGGTGGGCGCACGCCCCCGCACCGCCGGCATGGAGCGCGGCGACCTGCTGAGCGCCAACGGCGCGATCTTCACCGCGCAGGGCAAGGCCCTCAACGACGTGGCCGCCGACGACGTCAAGGTGCTCATCACCGGCAACCCGGCAAACACCAACGCGCTCATCGCGATGAGCAATGCCCCCGACATTCCGCACGAGCGTTTCAACGCCCTGACCCGCCTGGACCACAACCGCGCGATCAGTCAGCTCGCCGCGAAGACCGACGCGGCCGTGACCGACATCACGAAGATGACGATCTGGGGCAACCACTCCGCGACCCAGTACCCCGACATCTTCCACGCCGAGGTGTCCGGCAAGAACGCCGCCGAGGTCGTCGACGACCAGGCATGGCTCGAGAACGACTTCATCCCGACCGTCGCCAAGCGCGGCGCGGCGATCATCGCTGCCCGCGGGTCGAGCTCGGCCGCGTCCGCGGCGAACGCGACCATCGAGCACATGCGCGACTGGGTTCTCGGCACGCCCCAGGACGACTGGGTGTCGATGGCGGTGCCGTCCGACGGCAGCTACGGCGTCCCCGAGGGTCTCATTTCGTCGTTTCCCTGCACGGTGAAGAACGGGACGTACGAGATCGTCCAGGGCCTGGAGATCGACGACTTCTCCCGCGGGAAGATCGACGCCTCGGTCGGCGAGCTCGCCGACGAGAAGAACGCGGTCACCGAGCTCGGGCTCATCTGACAGCAGACCCTGCGGACGCGCGGATCGGCGGGGCCGGGTCAGGCCTCACCGAATCGCGCGGACGCCAGGGCGCGCAGCGCGGCGTGGGCCGCGTCGGCGTCCGGGCCGGTGATGTCCGCCTCCAGCACGTCGCCCTCGAGCAGTCCGAGCCCCAGCAGCCCCATGGCGCTGCTCGCGTCCGACGACGCCCCGGGCCGCGACCCGTTGCGCAGCACGATCTCGGCCTCGAACGGCGCCAGGGCCGCCACGATCGCCGCTGCGGGACGGGCGTGCAGGCCGTGCGGCAGGTCGAGGCGCTCGCGGAAGTGGCGGGACGGGTGCGAGGCGTGGGGCGTCCGCGCGAGCACGGGCCGCTCCCCCGCCGCATCGCCGACGCCACGGCCGCTGCCCAGATGGTTGACCTTCGCCTCACAGCCGCGTCGGGCCTCGACCTCGCAGCCCGCCAGGTCGGTGTCGATGGACGCCGCCACCACTGCAGCGGCAAGACCCTCCACGAGAGGCGCCGGCGAGATGCGAACGCGGGTGGCAACATCCGGGTCGAGGAAATCCGCGGCCATCTCGGCCGACAGCACGGCGCTGCCCAGATCGAGCAGCACGAGGACGCCGTCGCCGGAGTCCGCCCCGGTCACCGCCTCCGCGATGGCCGCCGCGTCCGTCCCGTAGCCACCGTCGGCCAGCCCGGCGGCCAAGCGGACGTCCGGGCGGCGGTCCGGCGGAGCCAGCTCCAGCGCGAGGCCGATCGCGGCCTCGGCGAGGGCATGGCTGTGGGAGACGACGACGATTCCGATCACGGGCGCTCAGCCCATGGCCCGTGCGGCGGACGCGATGAGCAGCGCAGCGCTGGTGGCCCCAGGATCCTGGTGCCCTGCGCTGCGTTCCCCCAGGTAGGACGCCCGCCCCTTGCGCGCGACCATCGCGACGGTGGCATCCCGACCGGACGCCGCGGCCTCGGCCGCCGCCGCCAGAGCGGCCGCCACGCCGGCCGCGACCGACTCCTCGTAGGCGCGCAGCGCGGGCGCGAGGGCGTCCACCATCGTCTTGTCGCCCTCGGCGGCGCGGCCTCGCGCCGCGACGCCCTCCACTCCGGCGCGCAGCGCGGCGGCCAGACCCTCGGCGTCCGCCTCCTCGGGCAGCGCGCCCGCGAACCGAAGGAAGAACGTGCCGTACAGCGGCCCGGACGCCCCACCCACGGTGCTCACCAGCGTCATGCCCACCCTCTTCAGGTAGGCCCCGGCGTCGGCGAAGTCGTCGGCCGACAGGGCGGCGACGGCGCTCACCCCACGCTCCATGTTGGAACCGTGATCGGCGTCCCCGATCTGGCGGTCGAGATCTGTCAGCAGCGTCGCATTCTCACGGATCGACGCGGCGAAATCTGCGAGCCAGGCGTGGGCCCGGCCAAGGTCAACGGTGGTCACGCCCCCCACCGTAGAGCAGGCGTGTCCACCGGGGCATCCCACAGGCTCAACATGTCGTCGTCCGCCGCCAGAACCGTGAGCGAACAGCCCGCCATGTCGAGGCTCGTGATGTAGTTGCCCACCAGCACGCGGGCCGCCCTCACCCCGGCCTTCTCGAGCAGCGGCCCGACCTCGCCGTACATGAGGTAGAGCTCCAGCAGCGGCGTGGCGCCCATGCCATTGAGCAGCACGATCGCGGGGTCGGCGGTGAAGTCCCGATCGGCCAGGATCGGCTCGACCAGCATCGCCGCGATGTCGCGCGCGGACGCCATCGGACGGCGCTCGCGTCCGGGCTCGCCGTGGATGCCGATGCCGAGCTCCAGCTCGTCGTCGGACAGCTCGAAGGTGGGGCTGCCGACCTGCGGCACGGTGCACGAGGTGAGGGCGACGCCCATCGAGCGGCCCCGGTCGTTCACTGCGCGTCCGAGGGCGGCGAGCGCGTCGAGGTCGCGGCCCTCCTCGGCGGCGGCGCCGACGATCTTCTCCAGCAGCACGGTGAGGCCGACGCCTCGGCGTCCGGCCGTGTACAGAGAGTCCTGCACCGCGACGTCGTCGTCGGTCACGACGGCCTGCACCGCGACGCCCTCCTCGCCGGCCAGTTCGGCCGCCATCTCGAAGTTGAGCACGTCGCCGGTGTAGTTCTTCACGATGTGCAGGACGCCGGCGCCCGCGTCGACGGCCGTGGTGGCGGCCATCACCTGGTCGGGGACCGGCGAGGTGAAGACCTCGCCGCAGCAGGCGGCGTCCAGCATGCCGCGCCCCACGAACCCGCCGTGGAGCGGTTCGTGACCCGTGCCGCCCCCGGACACGATCCCCACCTTGCCCGGCCGGGTCGGCTCGGCGCGCAGGATGAGTTTGTGCTCGTGATCGACCCGTTGGCGGCCGCGGTGGGCCAGTTCGACGCCGCGAAGGGCGTCGGTGACGACAGCGCTGGCGTCGTTGATCAGCTTCTTCATGGCTCCCATCTAACCATCCAGAATGCGGCGCGGAGCGGCCACCGGGAGAGGCGCCCAAGCGTCCGGATGACGATTCGCACCACAGAACCTACGGTTCCGTAACTAGACTGGACCCATGACCTACCCCGGACGCCCCGCCAGCGCCGCGACCGACGCCGTGCGCGTCGCGCGCGACTTCCTGCTCGACCACCCGCACGACTACGACACGGTGCGCCGCGAGTTCCGCTGGCCGGAACTGGACGAGTTCAACTTCGCACTCGAGTGGTTCGACGTCGTCGCGGGCGAGCACCCCGAACGTCCCGCGCTGATGATCGTCGAGGAGGACCAGTCCTGCGCCACGCACACCTACGGCGCGTTGGCGGCGCGATCGGATCAGGTGGCGAACTGGCTCACCGACCTCGGCGTGCGCCGCGGCGACGCGATGATCGTGATGCTCAACAACACCGTCGAACTCTGGGAGACCCTGCTCGCGCTGCTGAAAATCGGCGCCGTCGCCATCCCGACCTCGACGCTGCTGTCGGATGCCGACCTCGCCTGGCGCGTCGAGACCGCCCACGCCGGATTCGCCATTGCCCCGGCCGCCCTGGCCGATCGGTTCGGCCTGGTGCGGCCCGACACGCTGCTGATCGGCGTCGGCGAGGAACTGCCCGCTTCCTGGGTCGGCTACTCCTCGAGCCGTGACGCCACGCCCACGTTCACCCCACAGGGCCCGACGCCGGCGTCCGACACCTCGCTGCTGTACTTCACCTCGGGCACCACGGCGCACCCGAAGCTCGTGCGGCACACGCAGATCAGCTACCCGGTGGGGCACCTGTCGACGATGTACTGGCTCGGCGTGCGGCCGGGCGACGTGCACCTCAACATCAGCTCGCCCGGCTGGGGCAAGCACGCGTGGAGCAACTTCTTCAGCCCTTTCCTGGCGCAGGCGACCGTGTTCATCTTCAACTACGCGCGCTTCCACGCCGAGACGCTGCTGCAGATCATGGGCACCCACCGGGTCTCGACGTTCTGCGCGCCGCCGACGGTGTGGCGCATGCTGATCCAAGCGGACCTGTCGCACCTGGCCACGCCGCCGCGCGAGCTGGTGGGCGCCGGCGAGGCGCTCAACGCCGAGGTGATCAACCGCGTCCGGGACGCCTGGCACAACACCATCCGCGACGGCTACGGCCAGACCGAGATGACCTGCTCGGTGGGGAATTCTCCCGGGCAGCCGATCCATCCCGGCGCGATGGGACGCCCCATGCCCGGCTACGCCGTCGCGCTGCTCGATCGCGCGGCTGACCTCGCCGACGTCGTGGCTCCCGGTCGCGTCGTGGCGACCGAGGTGA
>JAKDIK010000219.1 GCA_030450535.1 Propionibacteriaceae bacterium | reverse complement strand
TCGGCGGCGCAGTCCGGCGCGCCGCAGGCCGGCCCCACGGCCGACAGGACGACCGGAGCGGCGCGGCCCGCCGCTGCCCGGTCCGGCACCGAGCGTTCCGCCACCCCGGCCCCGCGTCCGGGCGCTCCGCGTCCGGCTGCTCCCGGCGCGCGTCCGGGTCCCCGGCCGGGCGGCCCCGGCTCTCAGCAGGGCCAGTCCGGTTCCCGGCGTCCGGGCGCACCGCGTCCCGGGAACAATCCGTTCGCGTCCAGCCAGGGCATGGGCGTGCGTCGTCCGCGTCCCGAGGGCCCCGGCGGTGCGCCGCGTCCGGGTGGCACGCCCCGTCCCGGTGAGGGTCAGCGCATGCCACGTCCGGGGGGAACCGGCGGCATGCCGCGTCCCAACCCCGCGATGATGCCCAAGCAGGCATCCGGCGCCCTGTCGCCGGCGGGCCAGGGGCGTCCGGGTCGCTCCGGTGGTCCCGGTGGTCCCGGTGGCGGCCGCGGTCGTCCCGGTGGCGGCGGCCCGATGGGCGGTCCCGGCGGTGGCCCCGGTGGCGGCGGTCGTGGTGGCCGCGGCGGGCGCGGCGGCACCCAGGGTGCGTTCGGTCGTGCGGGCGGTCCCGCGCGGCGCGGCCGCAAGAGCAAGAAGGCGCGTCGCGCCGAGTTCGACCAGATGGAGGCGCCCGCGATCGGCGGCGTCCGCATCAAGGGCGGCGACGGCCAGAAGGTCCGCCTCCGCCGCGGCGCATCCCTGACCGACCTCGCCGAGAAGATCGGCGTCGAGCCGGCGTCCCTGGTGCAGGTGCTCTTCCACTTGGGCGAAATGGTGAACGCCACCCAGTCGGTGGCCGACGACACCCTCCAGGTGCTGGGCGCCGAGCTGAACTACGACATCGAGGTGGTCAGCCCCGAGGACGAGGACCGCGAGCTGCTCGAGTCCTTCGATCTGGAGTTCGGCGAGGATCTCGGCGACGAGGACGACCTCGAGTCGCGTCCCCCGGCCGTCACGGTCATGGGCCACGTCGACCACGGCAAGACGAAGCTGCTGGACGCCCTGCGCCACAGCAACGTCGTCGCGTCCGAGGCCGGCGGCATCACCCAGGCCATCGGTGCCTACCAGGTCACGACTGACGTCGACGACACCGAGCGCGCGATCACGTTCATCGACACCCCGGGCCACGAGGCGTTCACCGCCATGCGTGCCCGCGGGGCGAAGTCGACCGACATCGCCGTGCTCGTGGTCGCCGCCGACGACGGCGTCATGCCGCAGACGATCGAGGCGCTCAACCACGCCAAGGCGGCCGAGGTGCCGATCGTGGTGGCGGTCAACAAGATCGACAAGGAGACCGCCGACCCGACCAAGGTGCGCGGCGAGCTCACCGAGTACGGACTCATCCCCGAGGAGTACGGCGGCGACACCATGTTCGTCGACGTGTCGGCCGTCACCCGTGAGGGTCTCGACCGGCTCCTCGAGGCCATCGTGCTCACGGCGGACGCCTCGCTGGATCTGCGCGCCAATCCGGACATGCCCGCCCAGGGCGTGGCCATCGAGGCGCACCTCGACAAGGGCCGTGGCCCCGTCGCGACCGTCCTCGTCCACCGCGGCACACTGCACACCGGCGACTCGATCGTCGCCGGCTCTGCGCACGGCCGCGTCCGGGCGATGATCAACGATCGCGGCGAGACCATCGATGCGGCCCCGCCCTCGATGCCCGTCCAGGTGCTGGGTCTGACGTCCGTTCCGGGCGCCGGCGACAACTTCCTGGTTGTCGAGGACGACCGCATGGCCCGTCAGATCGGCGACAAGCGCGAGGCGCGTCAGCGTGCCGCGCTGCTGGCCAAGACCACCCGGCGCAAAACCCTCGACCAGCTGTTCGAGCAGTTGGAGAAGGGCGAGACGCAGGAGCTCAAGCTCATCCTCAAGGGCGACTCGGCCGGTTCGGTGGAGGCGCTGGAGGACGCGCTGGCCGCAATCGACGTCGGCGACGAGGTGTCGCTGCGCGTCATCGACCGGGGTGTCGGTGCCATCACCGAGACCAACGTGTCGCTGGCGTCGGCGTCCGATGCGGTCATCATCGGCTACAACGTGCGTGCCCCGGGCAAGGCCACGCAGCTGGCCGACGCCGAGGGCGTCGACATCCGCTACTACTCGGTCATCTACGCGGCGATCGACGACGTGGAGGCGGCGCTCAAGGGCATGCTCAAGCCGATCTTCGAGGAGCAGACGAGGGGCCAGGCCGAGATCCGCGAGATCTTCCGGAGCTCCAAGTTCGGCACCATCGCCGGCTGCCTGGTTCTCGATGGGCACATCCGCCGCAACGCGAAGGCTCGTCTGCTGCGCGACGGGATCGTCATCACCGAGACCACCATCGCGTCGCTGCGGCGCGAGAAGGACGATGTCACCGACGTTCGCGAGGGCTACGAGTGTGGCCTCACGCTCGCGAACTACAGCGACATCAAGACCGGTGACGTCGTCGAGACGTACGAGATGGTCGAGAAGCCGCGGGAGTGAGGCTTGTTGGGGGGCGGGGCTCGGCATACTCGAGCCCCGCCCCTCCACATCCGGTGGCACCCGTCGCCATCCGATGTTCCGGATGCCCGACCGAACCGTGCCGCAGTCGGCATCCCCGTGCGGCTGGCTCATCGAGAAGGAGGAAGGTTATGGGAAACCCGAGGTACATCAAGGTCGCCGAGCAGATCAAGGTCATCGTCGCCGAGTTGCTCGAGCGGCGCATCAAGGATCCCCGGCTCGGTTTCGTCACCCTCACCGATGTCCGGATGACCGGTGACGGCCGCGAGGCGACGATCTTCTACACCGTGATGGGCTCAGAGGACGCGCGGGCCGACACTGCCGCGGCGTTGGCGTCCGCCAACGGGATGATCCGCTCCACGGTGGGCAAGCAGCTCGGCATGAAGTTCACCCCCACGATCGCGTTCGTGCTGGACGCCGTCCCCGAGACCGCCGCCGAGATGGAGGCGCTGCTCGCCAGGGCGCGGGCGTCGGACGCCGAGCTGGCCGCCGCGTCCGCCGGGGCGGCCTACGCCGGCGAGGCCGACCCCTACCGCAAGCCCGCTGATGTGGACGACCCGGACGCCGAGCCCGGCACCCCGGGCATGACCGAGGACGAGGACGCCTGAGCGTGGACGACCAGGCCGCCCGCCCCCCGGCGGACGCCTTGCCCGACGTCCCGGACGCGCCTCCCGGCGGATCCGGCATCCTCATCGTGGACAAGCCGGGCGGCATCACGTCCCACCAGGTGGTGGCCGGCGCCCGGAGGCGGCTGGGCACGCGCCGGATTGGGCACGCGGGCACGCTCGATCCCATGGCCACCGGCGTCATGGTGCTCGGGGTGAACCGCGGTACCCGGCTCCTGGGGCACCTCATGCTCGGCGAGAAGACCTACGAGGCGACCATCCGGCTCGGCCAGGCCACGACCACCGACGACGCCGAGGGGGAGGTCACCGCGGCAGCGGGCGCGCCCCCGATCGACGTCGATGCGCTGGGGGCCGCCGTCGCGCCGTACCGCGGCACGATCCAGCAGGTGCCCTCGGCAGTCTCGGCCATCAAGGTGGCCGGCCAGCGCGCCTACGCGCGGGTGCGCCGCGGCGAGCAGGTCGAGCTCGCGGCCCGCACGGTCACCGTCCACCGCTATGAGGTCCTCGCCGTCCGCCCCGGGCTCGCGGCGGACACCGCCGTGCTCGACGTCGACGTCCTCGTCGAGTGCAGTTCGGGCACCTACATCCGCGCGCTGGCCCGGGATCTGGGCCGCGACCTCGGCACCGGCGGCCACCTGACCGCCCTGCGCCGCACGCGCGTCGGTCCGTTCCGCATCGAGGACGCCGGTGAGCGCCTGCTGGGGCTGGCCGAGGCCGTCCGGCTCGCCCTTGCCACCTGCGAGGTGGGTGCCGACCTCGCCCGCGACGCCGTGCACGGCCGGCCGCTGCCCCTGGCGCTGGCGTCCGCAACGACCGCCGTCCTGCACGGCGACCTGCTGCTGGGTCTGTACACCCCGGACGGCGCGACCGCCCGCCCGAGCGCGGTGCTCGCCGAACCGGCCGACCTCAACCGCTGATCCCGGCGTCGCCTCCCCGCATCACAGACCCCCTCATGACACAATGACGGACCAAGCGGAAGGGGTGCCGGTGGTGGAGGCGTCGGGTCGGGGTCGTGCCGCCACGCGGGATGCCCGCCGTTCCCTGATCGCCGAACAGGTCATCCGCCGGGGGACGCTGACGATCGACGAGCTGGTCCACGCGGTGGGCGTCTCCCCGATGACGATCTACCGCGACGTGGCGGCCCTGGAGGACGCCGGCGTCCTGCGCCGCAGTCGCGGCAACGTGTCCGCGCTGGCCACCAGCCTGCACGAGGCCGGCGCCACGATGCGGCTCGACCAGAACCCGGGACTCAAGACGGAGCTCGCGAAGGCCGTCGCCTCCCGCATCACCCCGGGAATGTCGCTGATGATCGACGACTCGACGTCGGGGGTCTTCGTGCTGCGTGCCCTCGAGGGCGTGGTGCCGCTCACGGTGGTCACCAACTCCATGCTGGTGGCCCGGGAGCTGGAGCACCGGCCCAGCGTGCAGCTGTTCGTCACCGGCGGGCTCTACCAGGGGTGGGCCGAAGCGCTGCTCGGACGGGCGACGGTCGACATGGTGCGTTCGATGCACGTGGACGTGGCGCTGCTGTCGGCGTCCGGGGTCAGCGAGGGGCGGCTCTACCACCCCCACGAGGACGCCGGCGATGTCAAACGGGCGATGATGGAATCGGCCCGCACGAAGATCCTGCTCCTCGACCACACCAAGTTCCATCGCCACGCCCTGCACGAGTTCGCCCATGTGCGCGACTTCGACCTCGTCGTGGTGGACGACCAACTGGCGCCGGGGATCATCGCCAGCCTGCGCGACAGCGGCGTCGAGCTGCTCATCGTTC
>JAKDIK010000430.1 GCA_030450535.1 Propionibacteriaceae bacterium | reverse complement strand
CGCCACGACGCCGACGTCGTCGGTGCCGGCCGGAGTCGCCGCCGCGGAGGGACTCTGCAGGGGGTTGGGCACGGCGTCCCTGATGAGGGGCAACCGGGTGACCGCCCAGCCGATCGCTGCCACGAGCGCAACGACGAGACCGATCACGAGCCAGCGGCGCACGGTTGCCCGGCGTTCCGCACGGGCCAAACCGGCCGCGATGGCGTCCGCGGAGACCTGAATTCCGAGGTCGCGGGAGGCATCACGCAGGTCGTCGTGGAGCAGCTTCTCAAGGTCGCTCATGTCGATGCTCCTTCGGCAAGGTAGTGGGTGCGCAGGGTGGCGAGCGCCCGGTGGCTGGCGGATTTGACGGCGCCGACGCTCATTCCCAGCGTCTCGGCGACCTGACGTTCGGAGAGGTCCTCGTGGTAACGAAGGACGACGACCCGGCGCTGCTTCTCCGGCAGACCGGCGAGCAGACGGGCGACGCGGTCGCGATTGGCGGCCCGTTCGTCGGGCAGGGGGGCGGGATCCGGACGGTCGTACACCTCAGCGACGCTCACCTCGCCCCGGCGGCGCCGCCAGCGGTCGATGTTCTCGTTCGCGACGATGCGCCGGGCGTAGGCGAGCCGGGTGTCGGGGGCGATCCGTGGCCATGCCTGCAGCGTCTTGACGAGCGCCGACTGCACGAGGTCGGCGGCCACGTCCCGGTCGCCGCACAGCAGCCAGGCCGTGCGCGTCAGCGCCGCGGAAGCCTCGTCCACGAAGGCCGTGAATGCCTCGTCCAGCGTCGGCGGGGTCATCGTCACCTCCCAGGATGCGTGGGACGGTCTCCGTGGGGAAAAACTACCCCTGGGAGAACTTTCCCGGTGTGGAACTCTCACAGGGTCAGACGCGGTGCGTGCCGGAAAAGTTACGGCGTTAGGATCGCCGCGTGACCCATGGCCTGGATCTGCCCCTCGTCCACTCCGGCAAGGTGCGTCGTCTGTACGCCCTGCCCGATGACCGTCTGCTCATGGTCGCGACCGACGCGATCAGCGCCTACGACCACATCCTCGACACCCCGATCCCCGACAAGGGCGCCGTCCTCACCCGGCTCAGCTTGTGGTGGTTCGACCGGCTCGGCGTCGAGAACCACGTGGTTTCCACCGAGGTACCGGACGCCGTCGCCGGCCGCGCCGTCGTCGTCGAGCGGCTCACCATGGTGCCGGTCGAGTGCGTGGCTCGCGGCTACCTCACCGGCTCGGGGTGGGTCGAATACCAGCAGACGGGAACGGTGTGCGGGGTGGCGCTTCCGGACGGCCTCGTGGACGGCTCCCGACTGCCCGAACCGATCTTCACCCCCGCCATCAAGGCCGAGCTCGGCGAGCATGACGAGAACGTCACCTACGAGCGCATCGCAGGGATTCACGGCGAGGAGCTGGCCGCCGAACTTCGCGCCGCCACCCTCGACCTCTACGCCCGCGCCGAGCGCATCGCCCGCGAGCGCGGTCTCATCCTGGCCGACACCAAGTTCGAGTTCGGACGCCGCGGCGACGGCACGCTGGTGCTCGCCGACGAGGTGCTCACCCCCGACTCGTCGCGGTTCTGGGACGCCG
>JAKDIK010000218.1 GCA_030450535.1 Propionibacteriaceae bacterium | reverse complement strand
GCCGAGCGCTGCGGGCCGCCGATCCCGGGCCGAGCGCTGCGGGCCGCCGATCCCGGGCCGAGCGCTGCGGGCCGCCGATCCCGTGCCGCCGATCCCGGGCTGCGGATCTCTGGCCGAGCGCTGCGGGCCTGGAGGAAGGCTGTGGAGGGGTCGGGGCGTGTGGCGCGCGTTGGTCCGGTTCCCGGGGTGGCTCGGACAACACCACTGCCAACACTTTATGGTGGTCAAGTATGGCGTGGCAGCGGTATTCGAACGTATAATAGGTGCATGAGTACGGGGCTGGTGAGCAGGGAGGCGGCGGACAATCTGGCCGCTCTCGACCATGCCCATCAGGCGGACGTGGCCGCCCGGACGGCCGAGCTCATCTGTTTGGCGCGGGCGTGTGATCTTCACCGGGTGGATGCGTCGATCATCGTGGACGGTGCCGAACGGTTGGTGTCGTTGGGTGGGGACGGCACCCCGCTGGTGGGGGAGTTCCTCGCCGCCGAGATCGGAGCGCTGTTGCAGGTGAGCCCGGCGAGTGCGCAACGTCGGTTGGGGCAGGCGTTGAACCTGCGGCATCGTCATCCGCGGTTGTGGGAGCTCACCGTGCAGGGACTGGTCGATCCGCGCCACGCCCTGATGGTGGCCGACGCGTGCGCGCAGGCGGACCTGTCCATGGCGGCGTGTGCGGTGGTCGACCGGAACTGTGCGGTGTCGTTGGCGATGCAGCCGATCGGCCGGTTGTGGGGGCAGTTGGCGGGCTGGATTGCGGCGGCCGACCCGGAGCGGGCGCGGGATCGGGCTGAGCGGCTGGCGGGTTGGCGGGGGGGTGGTGGTGGATCCGATCAGTGACGGCGCGACCGGGGTGCACGGCCGCCTCGATGCCCGCGACGGGATCGCTTTGGATGACGCGTTGGCGCAGTTGGCGCAGCAGTTGCCGGCCGGGATGGACGTGAACGTCCGGCGTGCGGCATCCCTGGGGATGTTGGCTCGCTGGGCGACGGGCCAGGAGCCCCTCCCGCCCCTGACCGACGCCGCCGCGAGCACCGCGACCACCGCGACCACCGCGACCACCGCGACGACTGCGACGACCGCGACGACCGTGGGTGAGGCTGACAGCGACGGTGTCTTCGGTGAGGCCTTGTTCCGGGTCGATGCCGACGGCACCACCATCCGCGCCGCGCACGCTGACGCCCAGCGTTTCGGTGGGGGCCTCTGCGACTCGCCCGCCCCGGGGGAGACCCTGGCGGGTGAGCAGGACGAGGCCAAGGATCCGTTCACCCCCGGCGGCACGGTCGGTTCTGGTGGCACGGCCGGTTCTGGTGGCGCGGTCGGTTCTGGTGGCGCGGCGGGGTCGTGTGGGTGTGGCTGGTCGGTGTTCGCTGGGATGCTCGATCGCATGCGGTGCCGACCCCGGGAGGTCGTCGTCCATCTCGATGGGGACGCGCTGGCCGACCCGATGTCCGGGGTGGCGAGGATCGAGGGGTGGGGTGTGGTGCTGGCCGGGCAGCTCCGCCACCTGTTGGCCGACAGCACGGTGATCGTCCGTCCGGTCCTGGACCCGCACACGATCAGCCATTCGGACTCCTACCGCGTGCCGGACCGTATGCGCCGGTGGGTCGAGGTGCGCAACCCTGTTGATGTGTTCCCGTTCGGCACTCGCGCCGCGAAGGGGTGCGAGCAGGACCACACGGTCCCGTTCGACCCGGACGCCCCCGACGGGCACGGGCAGACCCGTCCGAACAATCTGGGTCCTTTGTCGGGGTTCACGCATCGGGCCAAGACCCATGGTGGTTGGCGGGTCGAGCAGCCCGTCGAGGGTGTGTACTGCTGGGAGTCCCCAGCGGGCTACCAATATCTCGTATCGAGTCTGGGGACGATCCGGGTCCGGCGGCCAGCCCCCCGAGGGGACGAGTGGTGGACCGTCGAACCACCCGATCGGGACACCGACCCCGACCCGCCCGAGTGGCACGACCCCCGCAACGACACCGCGAACCTCACCGCCGCCTGAACCACGGCAAAGCCCTTGAGCCGCGCACCCATCCCGCGCAACCGGCCCGGCCCGGCTGATCCCCGAGACACCAGTCTGCCTCGGGGACATCAGCCTGCGCGCCTGCCAGACCCCGCGGCCGATGGGTGAGTGGTCGCCATTTGTGGCGCCGTCGTCGACGCCGCCGAGCACGTGCTTCGTCGGGGGCGGCGACACGCGACACACGCCGCCCCGATCCTCGCCGCTCGGTACCCGCCGCGGCTCGACGCTCGCCGCCCCGAAGCCTGGCGCCTGCCGCTCGGCCAGAAGCCTGGCGCCCGGCGCCCGCCGATCCGGGGGCGGGTGAGTCGGCATCTGGGGTGTCGGGGGCAGTGTGGGCGCCGAGACGCCGGCGCCTGGTGCTCCCCGCTGCTCGGCTGATGATCGGCCGATCGGCGGGAGGTACTGGTCCTCACCCGAAGATGGGGGTCGATACACCAACCCCTATCTTCGGGTGAACCGGGATCTGGGGTGCCGGGGCACCATGATGACCGCCGAGACGCCGGTGACCCCAAGCTGTCGCTCGAACTGCCGCCCAAGCTGCCGGTCAACCTGCTGCTCAAGCTGCCGCCGGGCCCCAAGGCGACGGGCAGCAGGGACGTTCGGTGAAGCCCGCCACTCCCCGCCCCAGCCGGCCGGCGCTACGGCGCGACCGTGATCTCGAAGATCGTGCCCTGGAAGTTGGGCTCCACGCGGGGGAGCTGGGTGAGGTAGACGAGCACATAGCGGGTCTCGGCGGTGCGCGTCAGTTCCAGCTCCACCGCGTCCGAGGCGCCGTCGAAGGACGCCACCGTGCGCCAGTCCTGCTCGGACGCCAGGGGTGGCACCGCGGCGTTCGGGTCGGCCGGCACCCGGATGTCGCCCGACGTCGAGCCGCTGCCCAGCACGACCCTCACCCACCCCACGGGCCTGCGCTCGCCCAGGTCGACGATCACGCCGGCACCCGGCTTGCGGTCGTTGAAGGTCGCCGTCCGGCCGTAGCGCTCCGTCGTCCACGCCGTGGTGGGATCGCCGTCCACGGCCAGCGGTGCCAGCTCCGGGTTCTCCGTGTCGTCGCCGCCGTCGGCGCTTGGATCGAAGTCCCGCGCCGCGGCGATCGCGTACGTCTCGCGCTCGGCGGGGGTCCGCGTCCGCGCCTCGAACGCGCCCGTGAACACCATGACCAGCCCCACGACCAGCGCCAGCATGAACAGCCCCAGCAGGTAGCCGTACCAGCGGTGCGGCGGCGTCTGGCCCGCGTGGGGAAGCAGTTCGTCGCCTCTGTGGTCGCGGTCAGCGGACGCCCGCGACGCCGCGCTGCTCGGCGTCCGCGCCGATCCCGGACTGGACGAACCCTGCGCCGCTCCCGCCCCCGACGACCCAGTCCCCGAAGCCGGCGCCGGCGCTGGCGGCGGGATCGGCGTGAACCGGTCCGTGCCGGCCTCATCGGCGTCGTCGAACCAGAATGCCTGGGTGGAATCGCCATCCCTCTCGTCGGGGCTCCACCGCTGCGTCCCGTCGTCATCAGCGTCCGGCGACACCCCGCCCGACGCAGCCTGGTCGGACACGGCCTGGCCGGACACCGCCTCTGACGCCTCCCCACGCTCGCTCTCGGACGCCCTCGGCGCCGGCATGGCCGGCCGGGCGTCCGGATTGCCGCGCAGGCTCGCCGGAATCCCAAACCCCGGGGGCGCCTGCACCTCCGGGATCGGCGCATCGAGGTGCGGCGTCGGATCGCCGAGGGCCAGCGGCGAGGCCAGCAGGTCGCTCTTCGGCGGCTTCGGCGCGGTGAGCTTCACCGTGGTCACCGGGAACCGCAACCGCCGGTCGAGCGCGTGCGACTGCTCCTGGCCCCGCAGCAGGTGTGACAGGGCGTGGTCGATGTCCTGCGCGCTCGTGAGCCGCGACGCCCGGCCCCGCGGCGTCCGGGAGACGATGCGATCCACCACGTCCGACAGCTCCGACGACACCCGCGCCGTCACCTGACGCGGCAGCAGCAGCCGTCCGCCCGAGTCCGTCGGCGCGGCGGGCAGCCCGTAGCGCGCCCCGCCCGGCCAGCGCCCGATGGTCGCGGCGTACAGCAGGTGGCCGAGCGCGAGGACGTCCGCCTGCTCGCCGTTCGCCCCGTCCTCGGTGTGCGGGTGCAGGGCATTCTCGACGAGGAAGCCCACGATCTTCACGTTGCCGCTCGCCGTGATGACGACCGTGTCCGGGTTGAGCTGACGGTGGTAGAGCCCCTGGGCGTGCATCGCGACCAGCCCCGAGGCCACCTCGCGCACCACCCACGCCGCCTCGAGGTCGGTGAACGTGCCCTGCCGCAGCGCGAGTTCCAGGGACTGACCCGGCGCGTACTCGCAGACGATGTAGCTGCCGTGCGCCTCGTCCTCCACGAGCACGGCGTCCCACACCCGCAGGAACCGCGAGTCGACGGCGGGGGCGGCGCGCCGCGCCTGATCGAGGATCTCCAGGGCGCGCGGCTCGTCCGGGTGCATGACATGGATGAGCACGGGCCGCGACAGCTTGATGTCGAAACCGCGCCACGTCAGCGCGCTGCCGCGGCGGTGGAGCGGCTCGTCGAGCCGGTAGCGCGCATTGAGAATCTGCCCGGCCACCACGTGCCCCACCGGAATGTCGCCCTCGGGAATGGTGGACGCCGGCGTCCGATTCGGGTCGTTGGGGTCCGGGTAGTGCAGCAGCGGGGCCACATCGGCGTCGTCCCCACCGGCCCCGTCCGCCGGCCGGCCGGCCGCGACGGCGTCCGGCTCGCCCGGTCGCTCGCTCTCACTCTCGACAACGGACGCCCTGCGCCGCAACACCCCGACGAGCTGGCTCGCCTCGGCCACCCCGAGCTGCCGCGCGGCGAAGAGGAACACCCCCAGCACAAGGAGTACCGCCCCCCCGAAGCCGCCCGCCACCCCCGGCCCTGACCCGTCCTGCCGCACC